>DASUQY010000259.1:0-4836 GCA_036280315.1 Actinomycetota bacterium | reverse complement strand
GTGGGTGGCGCTCACCGTGATCGCGACGTGGCTGCTCGTCCGGACCCGCCAGGGGAACTGGATCTACGGGACGGGAGGAGCCGTCGAAGCGGCGCGCAACGTCGGCGTGCCCGTTCGCCGTGTCAAGATCGCGCTGTTCCTCACCACGGCGTTCGCCGCGTTCTTGGTGGCGCTGATCCAGGCCATCGAGTTCACGGGGGCGGACGCCCTGCGCGGGACCGACCAGGAGTTCAACGCGATCATCGCGGCGGTCGTGGGCGGCTGTCTGTTGACTGGTGGATACGGATCGGCCGTGGGAGCCGCGCTGGGGGCACTCCTGTTCGGCATGGTGCAGCAGGGCATCGTGATCACCGGGATCGACGGCGACTGGTATCGCGTCTTCCTGGGCGGGGTTCTCGTCGTGGCGGTGATTTTCAACAACTTCATTCGACAGCGGGCGTCCAGGCGATGAGCACGAACGGCGCGCCACTTCTCGAGGTGGACGGTCTATCGAAGTACTTCGGCTCGGTCATCGCGCTCAAGGACATCTCGATGTTCGTTCGCGCCGGCGAGGTGACGTGCCTCCTCGGCGACAACGGCGCGGGCAAGTCGACGCTCATCAAGATGCTGTCAGGCGTGTACAAGCCGGATGCCGGCGAGTATCGATTCGAGGGCGACCGCATGGACCTCTCCTCCCCCAGGGAGGCCTTGGAGCGCGGGATCGCCACGGTCTACCAGGACCTGGCGATGATCCCGCTGATGTCGATCTGGCGGAACTTCTTCCTGGGATCGGAGCCGACGAAAGGCGTGGGGCCGTTCCGGCGCTTCGACGTCACGCTGGCCAAGGAGACGACGCGGAGCGAGCTTTCGAAGATGGGGATCGACATCCGCGACCCCGACCAGGCGGTCGGAACGCTGTCCGGCGGCGAGCGACAGTCGGTCGCCATCGCCCGCGCGGTCTACTTCGGAGCGAAGGTGCTGATCCTCGACGAGCCCACCGCCGCGCTCGGCGTCAAGCAGGCCGGCGTCGTTCTCAGGTACATCGTTCAGGCCAAGCGGCGCGGGATCGGCGTGATCTTCATCAGCCACAACCCGCACCACGCGTACCCCGTCGGTGACCACTTCGTGATCCTTAGGCGAGGTCAGGTGTACGGCGACTTCGCACGAGACGAGCTCGCGCTGGACGGGCTCGTCCAGATGATGGCGGGCGGCGAGGAGCTCGAAAATCTCGCGCACGAGCTCCAACGGGCCGCGAGCGACGACGCCGAGCTGAAACGCGCCGTCGAGGAGCTGACCCAAGAGGCGGGCGCGGCAACCGCCGCGCTCCCCACGCAGGACGCCGAGGGCGATCGCGCGGACGGCTGACGTGGGCGACGTCTTCGACGTCCTCACGATGGGTCGCGTCGGCGTCGACCTGTACCCGGAACAGTCGGGTGTTCCGCTCGCCGACGTCCGATCGTTCGCCAAGTTCCTCGGCGGCAGCGCGACGAACGTCGCCGTCGGTGCGGCGCGGTACGGGCACCGCTCGGCCGTCATCACCAAGGTCGGCGATGATGGCTTCGGGGCGTACGTTCGTCAGGCGTTGCGAGGCTTCGGTGTCGATCCCCGCTTCTTGGGGACCGATCGCGACCTCCGGACGCCGATTGTGTTCATCGAGCTCCTGCCGCCGGTGTCGCCGCAGATCCTGTTCTACCGACAACCGAAGGCCCCCGACATGAACCTGACGGTCGACGACCTCGACCTCGACGCGATCCGCTCAGCGCGAGTGTTCTGGACGACGGGGACCGGGCTGTCCGACGAGCCGAGCAGGTCGGCGACGCTCGCCGCCTTGCGGGAGCGGGGGAGGAAGGGCTTCACGATCCACGACCTCGACCACCGGCCGACGTTCTGGCGTTCGCCGGAGGAGGCCGGTCCGCTCGCTCGGCAGGCGCTCGGGTTCGCGACCATCGCAGTGGGGAACGTCGACGAGGTCACCGTGGCGATCGGATCGGGAACGCCCGAGGCGCAGGCGTCGCGACTGCTCGATCTCGGACTGGAGCTGGCGATCGTGAAGCTCGGGGGCGATGGCGTGCTTGCGGCCTGGGACGGCGGGGCGGAACGCGTGCCGCCCGTCGAGGTCGAGGTGGTGAACGGGCTCGGCGCCGGGGACGCCTTCGGGGCGGCGCTGAGTCACGGGCTGCTGGAGGCGTGGGACGTCGTCGAGACGGTTCGGTTCGCGAACGCGGCGGGCGCGTACGTCGCCGGTCAGCTCGCGTGCGCCGATGCGATGCCGAACGAAGCGCAGGTTCGAGCGTTCCTCGTCGATGCGTGACTCAGGAACCCACGGCCCAGCGTTCGATCTCGTCGAGCGCCTCGCGCGGAACGCTCACCCGCAGGTGCGAGGGACGTTCGTCGAGCACGTATACGGTCACGGCCTCCGCGTATCGCTCCGACGGGACCTGCTCCCAGTCACGTCCACCGAACCACGGCGAGCTCGGAGCGGAGCCGGTCGCGACGAGGAACGGTCGTCGCAGCGACGCATGGGCGTCGCACGTGGACTCGAGGTGGTGAGCGAACTCGTGCACGAGCGACGCGCGCAGGTTGGGCGCGGTTCCCGGAACGCGGAGAACCACGGCGCGTTCGGCGGGGTCGTAGGCGGCGCGGTCGGCGAACTCCCACGCGTGACTGAGCGTGACCGGCGGGATGCACGCGCGCCGGGCGGGGAACGCATTCAGGAACAGGTCCCAGGTGTCGAGCGCGAGCGCGCGAACGTCGTTCGGAACGTCGTCCGCGACGACGAGCACCGGACCGACCGGATCGCGTTCGGCGCTCGCCGCGCTCCCGACGAGCGTTGCCGTCACGCACAGCGCGAGGACGAACGCGACGAAGCGACGCACGAGCCGAACCATACCGACGAGGCTTCGGCCGCGTGAGCGCCGACCTGTTCCGCCCGGCGGGAACGCTGGCCGACGGATCCGACCCGGTTCGACTGAGCGCGCGAGACGCCGGCTGGTCGTTCGCCGGTCTCCGGGTACTCTCGCTCGCCCCTGGCGAGCGCCGTGTGGTGGAGCTCGAACGCGTCGAGGCGGCGATCCTGCCGCTCTCCGGTTCGTGCCGAGTGGAGGTCTCCTCGAAGCGGTTCGAGCTCGAGGGACGGCGTGATGTGTTCTCGAGGGTGACCGACTTCGTCTACGTCCCCACGGGATCCGAGGTCGTCGTTTCTTCCGAGGGCGGAGGCGAGTTCGCGTTTCCGACCGCACGTGCCGAGCGCCAACTCGAACCGGCGCACGTCCCTGCTCGGGCGGTCTCCGTCGAGGTACGCGGCGGCGGCGTCGCGACGCGCCAGATCAACAACTTCCTCGCGGCGGACGCGTTCGAGGCCGAACGTCTCATCGCGGTCGAGGTACTCACGCCCGACGGCAACTGGTCGTCGTTCCCGCCCCACAAGCACGACGAGCACACCGCCGACGAGGTCCCTCTCGAAGAGGTCTACTACTTCCGGATCGCCGGTGATGCCGGGTTCGGCCTCCATCGCACCTACACGATGGACGGCGAGATCGACGAGACCGTCACGGTCCGGGACGGGGACGTTTTCCTGATCCCTCGCGGATTCCACGGCCCGTGCGTCGCAGCGCCCGGCCACCCCATGTACTACCTGAACGTGATGGCCGGCCCGGCCGAGCGCGCCTGGCGGGTCTGCCTGGATCCCGCCCACGACTGGATCGCAGCCCTGCTCGCCGAACAGGGCCCCGACCCGAGGTGCCCGATGACGACCGCGGAGGGCGTCGCGTAAGCATCTCCGCGGGACGGGTCCAGGCATGACTAGAATCGAGGATCCGTGGCCGGAAGGACGCGATGCAGCACGGCGTGACGGACCTCGGTCCGAGCCTGCGCAAGGTCCGCACCGCGCGGGGCCTCACCCTCGAGGAGGCCGCCCGAGACACGAGGATCCGCTCCGAGTTCCTCGATGCGATCGAGAACGAGGACTACGAGCGCCTCCTGGGCGATGTCCACGTGCGAGGCTGCCTGCGCACGTACGCGTCGTACCTGCGACTCTCGCCCGACCGCGTCGTCGATGCCTACACCGAGAACCGCCCCGAACCGCTGCTCACGAAGACGCCGCCGCCCGCGCAGCCCGAGCCGATCATGGGGATGGGGATCCCTCGTCGGCGTGACGACCACCGGCTGTTCGTCATGGTTGCCGCGACGTTGCTCGTGCTCGCGGCGGCGTTCGGCGTGCTCTCGGCTCGGCAGCCCGCTCCGCAGCCCGCCGAACTTCCGTCCGCCGCGCCGCCGCTCGACACTGGATCGGCCCGCCCGATCACCGTGGCCGTCCTGGCGGAGGATCCCGTCGACGTCACGATCGAATCCGACGGCAGTGCCGCCGAGACGTTCAGCCTGGAGGCCGGCGAGGGGCGAACGTTCGACGGGGATCGAACGATCACCCTGCGTCTGTCCGAAGGAGGAACAGCGCAGATCAGCGTGAACGGCACCGATTACGGGGTTGTCGGGCGCGAGGGGCGCCCGTGGCAGCGCACCTTCGAGTACCAACCCGCCTCGCCCTCGTCGTGAGGGCCGAGGTCGTCGCGGTGGGCACCGAGATCCTCCTGGGGCAGATCTCCAACTCCAACGCACAGTGGATCGGCGAACGTCTGGCGGCGATCGGCGTCGACGTTTTGCATCACCAAGCGGTGGGCGACAACGTCGAGCGCATCGTCGACGGGCTTTCGCTCGCGGCGTCGCGCGCCGATGTGGTGATCGTCACGGGTGGCCTCGGTCCGACACAGGACGACGTCACGCGCGAAGCCCTCGCGAAGCTCGCTGGCGTGGAGCTCGAACGCCGTCCCGAGCTCGAAGGAGCCATCCGCGACACGTTCG
>DASUQY010000258.1:0-12213 GCA_036280315.1 Actinomycetota bacterium | reverse complement strand
AAGGCTCGACCCCTCCCACCTATCGCGTCGCCCAGACGATCAGGGCGACTATCACAACGATCGCGGCGACGAGGTACAGCAGGTCGGCACGTTTCACCTTCCCCGGCTGCATCGCGTTGAAGCCCACGTCTAGCCTTCGTGTTCCCGCGAAAACCCGTAGTACTCGCCGAACCGAGCCTCGGAGAGCCACTCGATGTGCTGTCGAACGGTCGAGGCATACGTTCGCGCTTCCACGTCGTCACGACATGCCCGGGTGGACACCTCGCGCCCCGAAGGATCGACGATCGCGACGACCCAACCACCCGTTTCGCGACGGCTCACGACGCCGTAGCGATTTGTGTTCGACTCAGACCCGCTGGCGGCGACCATGGCTGCGCTCCAGCCTCTCGAGATGACCTCGGATCTCGTCCAACACCGAGTGTTCGTCCAGCACGAACTCCGGCTCCACATCCGCCACGGTCTCCAGCGCGTTCTCCAGGGTGTTGCCGGCGACCTCCGCATCGCGCAGCGCATCGACGAGGACGGCGGCGTAGTCGACCTGGAACGGTTTGCCGTCCCACGGACACAGGCCGCCGTTCTCGAGAACTTGTTCGACGAAGAACTCGCGGCCGCAGCGACGGCACGTCCCCTTGATCTTCACGCTGTCTCCTTCGCTGCCCGCCGGTCGACGAGCTCCAAGAGTCGATCAGTGAGCTGAAACGGGTCGACGGGTGGGGCGAGCCATGCGTCGGCGCCCGACCAACGCGCGAGCCATGCGTCTTGTGGCCGTGCGAGCAGGACGACGATCACGCCCTCGTATGGATCGGGACGATCGCGTACGGTCCGCGCGAGCGAGAACGCGCCCGCGCGCGAAGCGAGCTCCTCAGCGACGATCGCGTCGGGGCGCTCACGAAGCGCGATACGCGCGCCCTCGTCCCCGTTCGTCGCCTCGAGGAAACGGATCGGCTCGGCGATTCGACGTTCGATCCCGCGCACGACCAATCGCATCAGCTCGCGCGACCTCGGGTCGGGCGAGACGAGCAGGACCTTCATCCGCGGATAGTACCAACGGTCGTTCGGCGCCCAGAGCGCTTCGGCGCGCGGTCGCAGAGTGACGTCGTGGTTACGCCGGTGCGCCGACGGTCCAGGTGTCGCCGGAGTGCAGGAGCTTCTCGACGCTTCCCTTGCCCAAGCGTTCGGTGGCCGACGCGACCTGCGCGATCGTCGCCTCGCCGAACACCGGCCGCTCGACCTCGCGGAAGACGCCGATGCACGTCGGTTCGATGGGCCGATGCGATAGGTGTGCCAACGCGAACGCCAGCGAGGGACGTCCGTGAACGTCGTGGACGACGATCCGTTGGGGATCGGTCTCCGTTACGTTGGCGATCTCGAGCCGTCCGTTGTCGCCCACACGGACGCACCGCGCCCCCTCGTCGAACACGATCGGCTGCCCATGTTCGAGCCGGATCTGATTGTGGACCCCCTGCGGCTTCTCGCGCACCGCGTCGAAGGCACCGTCGTTGAAGACGTTGCAGTTCTGATAGATCTCGATGAACGCGGTTCCACGGTGCGCCGCCGCCTGCCGAAGGATCTGCGTCATGTGCTGCCTGTCGTTGTCGACCGTCCTGGCGACGAAGCTCGCCTCCGCGCCGAGCGCGAGGGCGATCGGGTTGAACGGGTGGTCGACCGAGCCGAACGGCGTCGACTTGGTGACCTTGCCCTCCTCCGACGTCGGCGAGTACTGACCCTTCGTCAGTCCGTAGATCTGGTTGTTGAACAAGAGGATCTTCATGTTCACGTTGCGGCGAAGCGCGTGGATCAGGTGGTTGCCGCCGATGGACAAGCCGTCGCCGTCCCCCGTGACCACCCACACCGACAGGTCCGGCCGCGCGGTCGCGATCCCGGTCGCGAGCGCAGGAGCCCGCCCGTGGATCCCGTGCACGCCGTAGGTGTCCATGTAGTACGTGAACCGTCCGGAGCACCCGATCCCCGAGACGAACACGGTGTCGTCGGGCTCGATGCCGAGCTCCGGCATGAACGACTGGACGATCGCCAGGATGGCGTAATCGCCGCAGCCGGGGCACCAGCGCACCTCCTGGTCGGAGGTGAAGTCCTTCTTGGTCAGAGTTGCGACGGCACCCCCTCCGTTGCCCGCGGCGCCGTTGCGGTGGATCTGTTGGTCGCTCATCGCTCTTCCATCATCCTCAAGATCTCCGTCTCCAACTCCTCCGCGAAGATCGGCTGTCCCTGTACCTTCGTGTAGGACGTCGCGTCGACGAGGAACCGTCCCCGAACGAGCAGCGCGAGCTGTCCGAGGTTCTGCTCTGGGACCAACACCTTCCGATATCGCGAGAGCACTTCACCGAGGTTCGAGGGGAAGGGGCTCAGGTGCACGACGTGCGCCGTCGCCACCTTTCCCCCCTGGTCGCGTACGCGCCGAGCCGCGGCCCGGATCGTGCCGAACGTCGACCCCCATCCGACCACGAGCAGCTCGGCGTCGCCGTCGGGATCGTCAACCTCGACCGGCGGAACCTCGTCCGCGATCTTCGCGACCTTGTCGGCCCGAAGGTGCGTCATCCGCTCGTGGTTCTGCGGGTCGTAGCTGATGTCGCCGGTGCCGTCCTCTTTCTCAAGTCCGCCGATCCGGTGGCGGAGACCCTTCGTCCCGGGAACCGCCCACGGCCTCGCGAGGTTCTCGTCGCGCAGGTACGGGAGGAACTCCTGGCCGGCGTTCGGACCTGTCGCGAAGTTCGGGTCGATCGTCGGCAGATCGTCCGCATCCGGGATCAACCACGGCTCGGACGAGTTCGCGATGAACGTATCGGAGAGCAGGATCACCGGTGTGCGGTACTTGACCGCGATCCTGGCGGCCTCCATCGCGGCCTCGAAGCAGTGCGAGGGCGATTTGGCGGCCACGATCGGCAACGGTGACTCGCCGTGGCGTCCGAACATCGCCAGGAGCAGGTCGGCCTGCTCGGTCTTGGTCGGCATGCCCGTCGACGGGCCGGCGCGCTGGACGTCGACAACAACCATCGGCAGCTCGAGCGTGACGGCGAGACCGAGCGTCTCGGCCTTCAAGTCCATCCCCGGTCCACTAGTGCCGGTGACGCCGAGGTCGCCCGCGAACGCCGCGCCCAGCGCGACGTTCGCCGCCGCGATCTCGTCCTCCGCCTGCAGCGTGATCACGCCGAAGTTCTTCAGCCGCGACAGCTCGTGAAGCAGCTCGGAGGCGGGCGTGATCGGGTAGCTCGCGTAGAACAGGCGCAGACCGCTCCGCTGCGACGCGGCGACGAGGCCCCACGCGAGCGCCGTCGCGCCGGAGATGTTCCGGTACGTCCCCGGGGCTGCGGGCGCAGGCTTGACGACGTACGACGTCGCAAACAGCTCTGTCGTCTCGCCGAAGTTGTACCCGGCCTTGAACGCGGCCACGTTGGCGTCGTACAGCTGCTGCTTGTCGCCGAACTTCTTGTGCAGCCAGTTGATCGTCACGTCGACCGGCCGGCCGTACATCCACGAGAGCAAGCCGAGCGCGAACATGTTCTTCGATCGCTCTGCCTCCTTGCGGGTGAGCCCGAGTTCCTCGACCGCGCGAACCGTGATGGAGGTCATCGGCACTCGGTACACCTGATACCCCTCGAGCGTCCCGTCCGCGAGCGGGTCGGCGGGGAACCCTGCCTTCTCCAGGTTCCGGGCGTTGAACGCGTCCTCGTTCACGATGATCGTTCCCCCGCGCTCGACCGTTCCGAGCTCCGCCTTCAGGGCGGCCGGGTTCATCGCGACGAGCACGTTCGGGTGATCGCCCGGCGTCAGGATGTCCGTGGAGGCGAACTGGATCTGGAACGCGGAGACGCCGTGAACGGTTCCGGCCGGCGCGCGGATCTCCGCGGGGAAGTCCGGGAGTGTTGCGAGGTCGTTGCCGAGGACGGCCGTCGCATTGGTGAAGCGGTCTCCGGTCAACTGCATGCCGTCACCGGAGTCGCCGGCGAATCGAACGACGACGCGCTTCTTCTCTTCGACCTGCTTCGTCATCACGGCGGGCGCCGGGGCCCTTCGCTCCTTGCGTCGAATTCGAGGCCACGCGACCGGTAACCTCTTCACATCAGCGTACCGCGTGCATGTCTGCTGCACATGTCGCGCCACTGGTACCGAGAAGCGACCCGTGGTGGTGCGGACCGCCGGCCCGCCCCCTCCTACACTGACTCGATTCGGCGAGAGGAGCTGTGGGCTTGAGGACGGCGGAGCTCCGATCGAACGGCCCGGAGCTCTCCGTCGTGGGGTTCGGCGCGTGGGAAGCCGGCATGGCCGCCGACTGGGGGACGCCGCCTTCCGAGGATCAGGTCGTCCGCGCGATCGCCACGGTCCTCGAGACCGGCATCAACTGGATCGACACGGCCGAGGTCTACGGCGACGGCACGTCGGAGACGCTCGTCGCGCGTGCGGTCCGTGGACGGCGCGACGAGGTGCTCATCGCGACGAAAGTCGCGCCTCGCCAGGAGGGGACGGGCTTTCGAGCCGAACAGGTCCGCCGAGCCTGCGAGAAGAGTCTGCAGCGACTGTCGACCGATCGGATCGATCTGTATCAGCTCCACTGGCCCGACTCGACGGGCGTGCCGGTCGAAGAGACGTGGGCCGCGATGGCGTCGCTCGTCGAGGAAGGCCTCGTCGGAGCGATCGGCGTGTCGAACTTCAACCAGGCCTTGATCGAGCGGTGCCACGCCGTTCGACACGTGGACTCGTTACAACAGGAGTTCTCGATGCTCGCCCCCCAGGACCGCGAGCTGATCCGGTGGTGCGGCGATCAGGGCATCGGCGTTCTCGCGTACGGACCGCTCGCGTACGGCCTGCTGACCGGCGCCGTCACCGCCGACACGGCGTTCGACCGGGGCGACTTCCGGCGCGGCGAGACGTCGCTGTTCGGCAGGGGGCGCCGGGAACGGAGCCTCGGCGTCGTCGACGCCATGCGGCCGATCGCCGATCGGCTGGGGATCTCGGTCTCGCAGCTCGCGCTGGCGTGGACGTTCCACCAGCCGGGCGTCACATCCGCCATCGCCGGGAGCCGGAACCCCGACCACGTGCGCTCGAACGCCGAGGCCGGCGACGTCGTCCTCGACCGGCCGACGCTCGACGAGCTCGATCGGATCCTGGAGCTAGGACCGGCGTTCGCCTGATCGCTGTGTAGGCTCGCGGCCATGGCCTACAAGCGGATCGTCCTGGCCACGGACGGCTCGGCGACGGCGCAGACGGCGGAGATCGTCGCGTGCTCGCTGGCGGCGGCGACGAAGGCGAAGGTGACGATCGCGCACGCGTTCTCCGATCCATCGAGAGCCGAGGCGGCGGTGGCGCGCGCGGTTCGCATCGCCGAAGAGACCGGACTCAAGAAGACCCAGACGGCGCTGTCACCGGATGACCCCGCCGACGCCGTGGTGCGCGTCGCGGAGGAGCAGGACGCCGACCTCATCGTCACCGGGAGCCGTGGCCTGTTCCACGGCGAGCAGCTGATCGGGAGCGTGGTACGAAAGATCGTCGTGAACGCGCCGTGCGACGTGCTGTTGACGCGCGCCCGCGACGAAGCCGATCGCCCGCACGGCTCACCCCCGTACCGGCGCATCCTCCTCGCCACCGACGGCTCGGCGACCGCCGATCGCGCGGCTCGGAAGGCCTATGCGCTCGCCAATCGCATCGATGCGTCCATGACGCTGCTGTTCGTCGGTCATCCGAAGACCGGTGAGCTCGTCCTCGGCGACACCGCGAAGTCCATCGGCGAGGGCGCGCAGGTCGGCATGATCATCCTCGAGGGCGATCCCGCCGAACAGATCGTTGGCACGGCCGACAAGGAGGGCTTTGACCTCGTCATCGTGGGGAACAAGGGCCTCACCGGCGCTCGGGCGGCGCTCCTCGGCTCGGTGCCGCGGGACGTCGCGGAGAACGCGACGTCGGACGTGCTCGTCGCGCGGACGATCGCGCAGAACCTCTCGGAGATCAGGCCCGGCGAGGGCGGGATCGTCGAGACGGGAGACCACAAGGTCGCGGTCTACCGCCATCCTGACGGAAGGGTCACGGCAGTATCGGCAACGTGCACGCACATGGGGTGCATCGTGAGGTGGAACGCGGCCGGACGGACCTGGGACTGCCCCTGCCACGGCTCTCGCTACGCGCCCACCGGGGCGGTCGTGAACGGCCCGGCCGAACGCCCGCTGCCGCCGTCCGATCTCTGATCTGGCCTGCCCGGGCGTCACCGGTCACACTTGCCAGGTCGGCTTCCAGATCATCAGCCACGCGATGATGACGAGCGCGGCCGTCCCCCACGCGATCGTCAGCGTCGAAGCGCTCGACCGCATGATCTGATCGAGCTCCTCGTCGCTCCGCCTCGGCACGCCGGAGGGTCGCAGCTGGATCGCGTCTTTCAGCTGCTGGTAGTACGGCCGCGCCACGACGTACATCACCGCCAGCGTTGCCACGAGCAGCCCGAGCGAGATCCAGATCCACCAGAACCGCCACCAGTCCCCGTCGAACCCGGCGATCACGCCGAACAGGATCAACACGCCCAGCGAGACGTACATCCCCTGGATCGACGTCCCTGAGAACTGCAGGAGCTCAGCGATCCGGATACGGTCCCGCTCCTTACGGAGGCGGAACGCCACCACCGCCGACACGCCGTGGAACATGACGAAGGCCAAGACGCCGAGGACGTGGAGGAACTTCCACCAGCTGTACGCATCGAAGATGTTCATCAGCCGGTGATCGAGTGCTCCGCCTGGCGAAGGCGCTTCGCCACGACGGCCAGGATCTTCGCGGCCACGGTCGGCTCTTCGCTGATGACGCGGTCGAACGAGCGCTTGAAGATCCGGATCGCCGTGACGGGGGTGTCCGCGACCACCGAGGCCGTCCTCGGGCCACCGTCGAGCAGCGAGATCTCACCGAAGAAGTCCCCCGGCCTCAGGTTGCCAATCGTCCGGTCGTTGAGGACGACATCTGCCTCGCCCTGGAGCACCACGTAGAACGTCCCTCCGGGCCGGCCGGCCTGCACGATCGCCTCGCGGGGCCGGAACGAGACGACGTCGGCGTGCTCGGCGAGGCGGCGGAGGTCGCGGCGCGACAGGCCGGCGAACAGTGGGACGCGCGTCAACATGTCGACGTCGTGGCGCCCGAGAGGCCGATCGCCGCGCGGCGTTCGCTCGCGGCGCTCGGCGATGCCGGCGGTGGCGACGGCGCGAGGGACGACTTCGGAGAAATCGTCGAACGGCGCCCTGGGCATCGCATCGTCTCCGTCTCGGCCGCGAACGCCGCAGCGTACCGCGCGGAGCGACGACGCTGGTCACGTACGTCTACGGCCGGTAGCGTTTCCACATGAAGCCCGTTCGCAGCCGCCTCGACACACTTCTGGCGGAACGCATCCTCGTCCTCGATGGCGCCTACGGCACCGCGATCCAGGGACGAGGGCTCACCGACGCCGACTACCGCGGCGAGCGTTTCCGAGACCATCCCCGCGACGTCAATGGCGACCCCGACGTTCTGAACCTCACGCGACCCGACGTCGTGGAGGACATCCATCGCTCGTATCTGTCCGCCGGCGCCGACATCGTGACGACGAACACGTTCACATCGACGTCGATCTCACAAGCCGACTACGGGCTCGAAGACGCTGTGTACGACATGAACGTCGCGGGGGCACAGATCGCCCGTCGCGCGGTCGATGCGTTCGGAGCCGACAAGTTCGTCGCCGGCTCGGTCGGCCCGACCAATCAGACGCTTTCGCTCTCTCCGCACGTCAACGATCCCGCGTACCGAACGCTGACGTTCGACGACGCGTGCGCGAGCTACGCCGAGCAGATCCGCGGCCTCGTCGACGGCGGCGCCGACCTCATCTTGATCGAGACGATCTTCGACACGCTGAACGCGAAGGCCGCCATCGCGGCGGCCAAAGAAGTTACGCCGGAAACGCCGATGATGATCTCGGTGACCATCACCGATCGGAGCGGCCGGACGCTCTCCGGTCAGACGATCGACGCGTTCTGGATCTCCGTCGAGCACGCCGAGCCGTTCAGCGTCGGCGTCAACTGCGCGCTCGGCGCCGCCGAGATGCGGCCGTATCTCGAGGTTCTCGCGCGCTCCGCCGGCGTCTACACGACCTGTCACCCGAACGCTGGGCTGCCGAACGCGTTCGGCGGCTACGACGAGCGGCCGGAGACGACCTCCAAGTACCTGCGCGAGTTCGCCGAGAGCGGTCTCGGCAACGTGCTCGGCGGGTGTTGCGGAACGACGCCCGACCACATCCGCGCCATCGCAAACGTGGTCGACGGCCTGCCGCCTCGCCGCGTCCCGTCGCCCTCGAGGCTCACGTCGTTCAGCGGACTCGAGCCGTTCGCGATCGCACCGGACACCGGCTTCGTCGTGATCGGCGAGCGCCAGAACATCACGGGTTCGGCCAGGTTCCGCCGGCTGATCGAGTCCGGCGACTTCCAGGGCGCCGTCGAGATCGCCGCGGATCAGGTGCAGAACGGCGCGAACATGCTCGACGTCAACATGGACGCCGACCTCCTCGACGGCGCCAAGACGATGACGACGTTCCTGAACCTGATCGCCACCGAGCCCGACATCGCGCGCGTCCCCGTGATGGTCGACTCCTCCAAGTGGGAGGTCATCGAGGCCGGTCTCAAATGCCTGCAGGGGAAGGGAGTCGTCAACTCGATCAGCCTGAAGGAGGGCGACGAGGACTTCCTGGACAAGGCGCGAACGATCAAGCGGTACGGCGCGGCGGTCGTGGTCATGGCGTTCGACCAGCGCGGGCAGGCCGACACCGTCGAGCGGAAGGTGGAGATCCTGGAACGCGCGTACCGGTTGCTGATCGACCAGGCCGGTTACACGCCGGAAGACATCATCTTCGACCCGTGCATCCTGGCGATCGCCACCGGGATAGAGGAACACGCCTCATACGGCAAGGCCTTCATCAAGGCCACGACGATCCTGAAGGAGCGCTGCCCCGGCGTGAGGATCTCGGGCGGCGTGTCGAACCTCTCGTTCAGCTTCCGCGGGAACGATCGCGTCCGCGAGGCGATCCACTCGGCGTTCCTGTACCACGCGATCCGCGCGGGGCTGGACATGGCCATCGTGAACGCGGGACAGATCGCCCTCTACGAGGACATCCCGGCGGACCTCCTCGAACACGTCGAGGACATCATCTTCGATCGTCGGCCCGACGCGACCGAGCGGATGGTCGCGTTCGCCGAGACGGTGAAGGGCGAGGCGACCAAGCGCGAGGTCGACCTCGGATGGCGGGAAGCCTCGGTGGCCGAACGCCTGAAACACGCGCTCGTCCACGGCATCGACGCGTTCATCGAACAGGACACCGAGGAGGCCCGGCAGGCGCAGGAGCGCCCGCTCGACGTGATCGAGGGGCCGCTCATGGACGGGATGCAGGTCGTCGGCGACTTGTTCGGCGCCGGGAAGATGTTCCTGCCGCAGGTGGTCAAGAGCGCGCGAGCGATGAAGAGGGCCGTTGCATACCTGGAGCCGTTCATGGAGGAGGAGAGGCTTCGGCTGGGTCCTTCGGGCGACCGGTCCAACGGCAAGGTCATCCTGTGCACCGTCAAGGGAGACGTTCACGACATCGGCAAGAACATCGTCGGCGTCGTGCTCGGCTGCAACAACTACGAAGTCGTCGACCTCGGGGTGATGGTTCCGGCCGACGTGCTCCTCGACACCGCGGCCGAGGAGGGGGCGGACATCGTGGGGTGCTCCGGTCTCATCACGCCGTCGCTCGGCGAAATGGAGAACGTCGCTCGCGAGATGGATCGACGCGGCCTCGACTTGCCGCTCCTGATCGGGGGGGCGACGACGTCACGCCAGCACACCGCGGTGCGGATCGCGCCCGAGTACGGACAGCCCGTCGTCCACGTCATCGACGCGTCGCGCGTGGTGGGGGTGGTCTCCGACCTGCTCGACTCCGAACGGCGGATGAAGCTCGACCGGCAGAACCGTGAGGAGCAGGAGCGCCTCCGCCGGCTGCACGCCGAACGGCTGGAGCAGCCGCTGCTTCCCTATCGCATCGCGTTGGAGCGCCGGACGCCGATCGCGTGGCGGCAGGAAGACCTGCCGGAGCCGCCCTTCACCGGGACCCGGGTCCTCGAACCCGACCTCGCCACCCTTCGCGAGTACGTCGACTGGACCTTCTTCTTCACGGCGTGGGAGCTCAAGGGGCGCTACCCCCAGATCCTCGACCACCCACAGCACGGCGCCGCGGCTCGCGAGCTATTCGAAAACGCCAACGCGCTGCTCGACCGGATCATCGCCGACGGGTCGCTGCATGCGCGGGCGGTCTACGGGTACTGGCCGGCGTCGGCGGAGGCGGACGACGTGGTGCTTGCCGGCGGCGTGCGGTTCCCGATGCTGCGGCAGCAGGCCGACCACGGCGACGACCGGCCGAACCGCTCGCTCACGGACTTGGTGGCGCCTGCCGGCGGCGATCTCTCGGATCACGTCGGCGCGTTCGCGTGCACGGCTGGACACGGCGCCGACGAGCTGACCGCGGGGTTCGAGGCCGACAACGACGATTACTCGGCGATCATCGTCAAGTCGCTCGCCGATCGGCTCGCGGAGGCGTGTGCCGAGTGGCTGCACGAGACGGTTCGCCGCGAGTGGTACGAGCGTGGCGCGAAGATGTCGAACGAGGAGTTGATCGCCGAGCGCTATCGGGGCATCCGGCCGGCATTCGGATACCCGGCTTGCCCGGACCACTCGCGCAAGCGAACGCTCTTCGATCTGCTCGACGCTCGATCGATCGGCATGGATCTGACTGAAACGTGCTCGATGACCCCGGCGGCGAGCGTCTCGGGCTTGTACTTCGCGCACCCGGCGTCGCGGTACTTCAACGTCGGGCGGATCGGGCGGGACCAGGTCGAGGACTACGCCAGGCGCACTGGCATGGACCGCCGGGAAGCGGAGTCGTGGCTGCGCCCCAACCTCGCGTACGAGCCTGACTGACCCGCTGCGGCCAGACGGTCGCGGCTAGTGGAACGAATGCCCGCAAGCGCAGGAGCCCTGCGCCATCGGGTTGTCGATCGTGAAGCCGGACGCCTCGAGCGTATCGACGAAGTCGATCTTGGCCTCCGAGAGGTACGGGACGCTCATCCGGTCGATCACCACTCGTACGCCGAACTGCTCCTCGCTCACGTCCTTCTCGGTGAGCTGGTCGTCCAGGTACATCGCGTAGCGAAGCCCGGAGCACCCGCCTGGCTGCACGGCAACGCGCAGCGCGATGTCGTTCCGCCCCTCCTCCACGAGGAGGTCTTTCACCTTGCCGGCAGCGTTCTCGGTCAGCTGGATCATCGTCGGGCAAGCCTCCGTAGGCGTGTCGTTCCGCTCATTTTACCTGCTGCAACGCAATGCAGATCGGTTTATCCCCCGCCTTCCTTGAAGTCGGCGATCTCGGCGCCGGTGACCCGCTCGAGCTCGCTTGGATCGGTCCGGAACACGGCGTCGGGCGTTCCAGCGGCCGCCCACACCTCGTCGTGGGCGAGCAGGTCTCGGTCCAGGAACGTTCGGACCGGGTCCGGGTGGCCGAACGGCGGCGTGCCGCCGACGGCGAACCCGGTCGCCGCGCGAGCCTCCTCGGGGTTCGCGCGGCGCACCGATCGTGCGCCGGCGATCGAAGCCAGCCGGTCGGTATCCACGCGGTTCGCCCCGCTCGTCAGCGCCAACACGGGACTTCCGTCGTCCGCCATGAACACCAGTGACTTCACGATCTGCGCGACATCGCAGCCGATGGCCCTGGCTGCGTCTTCGGCCGTCTTGGTTCCTTCGGGGAAGCGCCGAACCTCGACGTCGTGGTTCACCACGGCCGCGGCGTCCAGGAACCGGTCGATCGCCTTGCTCATGTAGGGTCACGATACGGGCCGCGGGTACAATCCGCGCCGATCCAGGACCCCTTCCGCAAGAGGACGTATGTCGTTGCTCGACCGCACGACGTTGATCGGCATCGCCCACGCCGAGCGCGAACGCCTCGGCCGCACGATCCAGTACACGCCGCCGGCCGCGTGGGACGCCGACAGCGTCTCCGCGGGGTGGCGAAACCGCGACATCGTCGCGCATCTCGCGGCGCAGGACACCGCTGCCGCACAGCTCGTCGGCGACGAGCCCGCCGAGGAGTTCGACATGTTCCGGGAGGCGAACGGCGGCGAGCTGTGGGTGAACGGCTTCAACGAGTGGGCGATCAAGGTGCGAGACGAGCGACCGACA
>DASUQY010000257.1:0-5174 GCA_036280315.1 Actinomycetota bacterium | reverse complement strand
CCGCGTGATCCCACGCTGCTTGGCACGACGTCGCTACCGTGACGGGTCGTGGCCGACCTCCTGATCAGGAACGCGCGCGCGTTCACCTCGGACGACTCACACCCGTGGGCTGGCGCCGTAGCCGTCGAAGGCGAGCGGATCTCGTGGGTCGGCGACGACGCCGAGGCGACCGAGCGACTCGGACCGTCGACCCAGGAGATCGACGCCGGCGGCGCCACGGTGCTCCCCGGATTCGTCGACGCACACAACCACGTGCGACTGGGATCGAATCCCGAAGCCGTCCAGCTCGGAGGCGCCGTGTCGCTCGAGGAGATCCACGCTCGGCTCTCCGCGTTCGCCGCCGGCCGCCCGGAAGCGACGTGGATCGAGGGAGAGGGATGGAACTACGGCGCCATCCCCGGCGCCGCACCGACGGCCGCGATGTTGCCGACGGAGGCGACGGGTGGCCGGCCCGCGTTCCTGTGGTCGTACGACGCACACACGGTCTGGCTCAATCGCGAGGCGATGGAACGGCTCGGGGTCACGAGTGGCGTAACGGACCTGCCGTGGGGACGGCCCGAGCTCGATAGCACGAGCGGTGAGCCGACGGGATGGGTCCACGACTTCGCCGTTCGCGGGATCTCCGAAAGCGGCCAGCGCGCGCTGGCTCCGCACCTCCCCGGTCTCGCCCCGGACGCCGCGTACGCTCGCCTGGTCGCGAGCCTGGACATGGCCGCGCGGTTCGGCATCACAACGGTCGTCGAACCGCAGAACGGGCTCGACGATCTGGAGCTGTTCGTCCGCGCTCGCGACGACGGAACACTGCGGTCGCGTCTCGTCGCGGCGATCTACTGCGAACCGGGGACGACCGTCGAGCGGCTCGACGCCATCGAGGAGGCCCGGCGCACCTACGACGACGACGGGTTCCGAGTCTCGCCGATCAAGCTCTACATCGACGACGTCATCGAGCCGCACACCGCGGCGATGCTCGAGCCGTACGCCACTCGACCTGACGTCCAAGGCGACACGTTCTGGGAACCGTCTGAGTTCGAAGCGTTCCTACTCGAGCTGGAGCGTCGGAACTTCCAGGCGTTCACGCACGCCACCGGCGACCGTGGGATCCGAACGGTGCTCGACGCCGTGCAGCGATGTCGCGAGGTGAACGGTCCGCGCGACGCCCGCCACCAGATCGTCCACGTCGAGTGCGTCCACCCCGATGACCTCGACCGGTTCGCCGCGCTCGGTGTCGTCGCGTGCATGCAGCCTCGGCACTGCGCGCCCGACATCGTGGCCGAGTGGCGGGAGAACGTCGGAGTCGAGCGGTCACGCTACGCGTGGCCCTTCCGCTCCCTCTCCGACCGCGGCGCGACGCTGGCGTTCTCCTCTGACTGGAACGTCGCCGAGATGGACCCGACGTACTGGCTGTACACGGCCGTGACGCGCGCGGCCCCGGACGGAACCGGCGCCTGGAACCTCGACGAGCGCGTCGACCTCGCCACGGGGCTGCGAGCCGCCACGATCGGGAGCGCGTTCGCCAACTTCGCCGAAGGCAACCGCGGCAGCCTCACACCCGGGAAGTACGCCGATCTCGTGGTGCTGTCTCGAGATCTGTTCGAAGTGGCGGATCCCCTCGAGATCCTGGACACCACCGTGACGCACACGGTGGTCGGTGGTCGGGTCGTCCATCGGGCCGCCGACTGAGACCCCTGATTCAACAAATCGGTCCCTCGCCGCGCACGGCGCCGACTCTCGCAGCTACGCGTCGTTCGAACCGAAGACGAACCGCGTGGCGTTCTCGGGGAACTTCGTCCACGCCAACACGCGCCGAGCGCGTAACGCGGTTACGCCGCTCTTGATGTAGCTCTCGGCCGTCATGTTGTATCCATAGTCCGCGTATTTGGTGTTGTTCGCATCGGCGAGCCGCTGTGCGATATCGCGCTCAGGCTTCTCGTCCGCGACCGATCCTTCGGCCATCACGGCGGCGCTCAGTCCATCGCCGACGTGCGCGACGGCGTGGCCCGTCGTGCGGACGTTGCGCATGTGTACCGTCTGCGGGGCGCCGCCGAAATACAGCGCTCCGTCGAGCCAGACACCGTCGGACGGCACGACGTGCGGCCTCCCGTCGGGCCGCGTCGTTGCGATCCAGTACACCCGCGACTCGGTCAGCAAGCGGTCCGCCTCGGACCACGCCATCGGCTTGGTGGCCTTGCCGTAGTCACGTGGCAACGGCAGCGGGATGGCAATCGGCTCGTCCATCCGTCTCATCCCTCCGGGGCGTAGATTCGTTCGAGGTACTCGCGCAGCATCCGTGTCGCGCCGAAACGCGGACCGACCGTAATCAACGAGCGCTTCACGCGGCGAACCCATTCGACGGGCACGCCCGATTCGTTCCGCGAGTGGAACATCGGCAGAAGCACGCGTTCGATCTTGTCGAGAAGGTCTTCCGCGTCGCGGTCGTCCTGTGTTCCGTCATCGCCGTTCGGATCCGCGTCGCCGACGGCCCAGCCGTTCTCGCCGTCGTACGCCTCGGCCCACCAGCCGTCGAGCACAGAGAGGTTCAGCGCGCCGTTCAGCGCCGCTTTCATCCCGCTCGTTCCGCTCGCCTCGAGCGGCGGGCGAGGCACGTTCACCCACACATCGCATCCGGCGACGAGGTGCGAGGCGACGTCCATGTCGTAGTCCTCGATGAACGCAATCCGCGGCGCGACGTCGGGCGCCCACGGCGTCTGAATGAACTCCGCCAGGCGCTCCTTGGCTTCGCTATCGCGAGGATGCGCCTTCCCGGCGATGACGAACTGGATCGAGTCGGCCTTGCCCAGCAGCGTTTCGATTCGATCGTGATCGCGAAGAAGAAGGTGCAGGCGCTTGTAGGTGGCGACCCGACGGGCGAACCCCAGCGTCAACCTCTCTGGGAGGAACGCTCGTTCCGAGTCCTCGACTGCCGATGCGTCCTCGTACCGGCCGAGGCGCGACGCCGCGTCGGCCTCGCGAACGTAGTCGACGAGCGCGGCGCGCAGTCGCGATCGCGTTGTCCACAGCTCCTGGTCCGGGATGCTCTCGATCGACGCCCACGTGGCAGGGTCGTCCTCGCGCGTGTGCCACTCGTCACCCAGGTGCCGGTCGAGCAGCTCACGCATGGGCTCGGCCATCCACGTCGGGACGTGCACGCCGTTGGTGACATGTGTGATCGGGACGTCCTCGTCGCGCTTCGCCGAGGCAAACAGCGGTCGCCACATCGCTCGCGCCACCTCACCGTGCCGGCGACTGACTGCGGTCGACGCTCGAGCGAGCCGAAGACCGAGCGACGTCATCCCGATGCCGCCGCCGTCCACGCTCCCGAAGTCGGTCAACCTCTTCGCATCGATCAGCGGCCCGAGCACCTCGAGCACCGCGGTCGGGTCGTACGTCTCGTTTCCGGCCGCGACCGGCGTGTGCGTCGTGAAGATCGTCCGCTCGCGCGCGTTCCTGATCGCGGCGGTCGACGGCTGACCTCTCGACTCGCGCGCTGCGAGCGCGAGCGGCGCGAACGCGCCGTGCCCCTCGTTCACGTGCACGACGGAGGGCTCGATCCCCATCGCGCGGAGCACGCGGATCCCGCCGACGCCGAGCATCGCGTACTGCTGCAGGCGAACCACGGGATTGCCCACATACAACCGGGCGGTGATCCAGCGCTCAGCGGTTCCGTTGTCCTCGCGGTTCGCGTCGAGAAGGAACAACGGAACACGGCCGACCTGCACGCGCCATACCTGCACGCGAACGGTTCGTCCACTGACGGGGACGTCGACGACGAGCGGTGTTCCGTCGTCGTTCGCGATGAGCGCGGCCGGCAGACGATCGGGTTCGGTCTCCAGCCAGTAGTCGTGCTGCCACCCGGTTTGATCGATCCGCTGGTGAAAGCTGCCCTTCGAGTACAGCAGGCCTACGCCGACCATCGGCATCCGCAGATCGGAGGAGCCCTTGAGGATGTCGCCGGCGAGCACGCCGAGCCCGCCCTGGTAGATCGGGAGCGAACGGTGGATGCCGAACTCGGCGCACACGAACGCGACGGGCCGCTCCGACGTCACCTCGCCACGCGAGATCGAGGGCGCCGCCAGCTCGTCGTCGCAGGCTCCCTGCAACCGTTCGGCGGTCGAGACGACCTCGTGATCGTGTGCGACGCGCTCGAGCACGTCGGCAGGCAGACGGAACAGGAACGAGACGGGATTGCCGCGCGCCCGTTCGAACCGCACCGGATCGATGCGGCGGAACAGCTCCTCCCCGCCGGGAGCCCACGACCACCGGTAGTTGTAGGCGACGCGGGCGAGCGGCCACAGCCGCTCCGGAAGGCGATCGGCGAGGTCGCGGACCGCGCGCGCCAGGTCGCGGGCGCCGTCGGCTGTCACGGGCGTCCATCCTATTGAGCGGGAGAATGCGTGACGTGGGCGGTATGCGCGAGACGACAACGAGGGAGGAGCGCCGGGTCGTCACGGCGATGTTCGCCGACCTCGTCGGCTCGACCTCGCTCGCCGAACGGCTCGACCCCGAGGACCTCAAGGTCGTCGTCAACGACGCGCTGACCCGCGTGATCGGGGCGGTCGAGGCGTTCGGCGGAACGGTGAAGGATCTCGCCGGCGACGGCGTTTTCGCGCTGTTCGGCGCGCCGACGGCACACGAGGACGATCCGGAGCGAGCCGTTCGCGCCGCGATCCGCGCGGTGGACGACATCGCCGAGTACGCCACGGAGGTGGAGAAGGCGTTTGGGATCTCGAACTTCGGTGTGCGGGTCGGCGTCGACAGTGGTCCAGTCGTCGTGGGAGCGCTCGGCGCGGGGACGCGGATCGAGTACGGCGCCTTGGGCGACGCGGTGAACACCGCCGCGGGCCTGCAATCGCACGCCGAGCCGGGAACCGTGCTGGTCGGCGAGGAGACCCGCCGTCGGATCGCGCCGCTGTTCGAGTGGAGCGAGCCGGTCGCGCTCGACCTGAAGGGAAAGGCCGATCCCGTCACTGCGTACCGAGTCGACGGTCCGAGCGCAGTGTCGGGGCCGATGCGGGGCCTCGACTTGGCGCAGACGCGGCTGGTCGGCCGCGACGCCGAGCTCGCACGCGCGCGCGAGGTCACCGACGCCGCGCTGGCCGGTTCGGGGGGCGCCCTGTTCATCACCGGCGAACCCGGGATTGGCAAGAGCCGTCTGCTCGCGGAGCTCCGCCAGCACG
>DASUQY010000256.1:0-5446 GCA_036280315.1 Actinomycetota bacterium | reverse complement strand
TCCGTCGTGGGAGGAGGTCGAGGCCGCGGGCGCGCCTGGGGTCGCCGACGCGATCCGTTCGGGCGGCCTGGCGAACACGAAGGGGCCGCGGATCCAGGCCATTCTTCGCGAGATCCGGGAGCGGGAGGGCCGTTTCGATCTCTCGCGACTGCGGCAGCTGGGCGACGAAGAGGCTACGGCCTACCTCGCGTCCCTTCCCGGCGTCGGGCCGAAAACGGCCGCGGTCGTACTGGCGTTCTCGTTGGATCGGAACACGCTTCCCGTCGACACGCACGTGCACCGAGTGACGACTCGGCTCGGCTGGGTCGAGCCGCGTACGACCGCGGCGGTTGCACATCGCGTCCTCGGCGAGCTCGTTCCGGGCGAGATTCGGGTTCCGCTGCACGTGGGACTGATCCGGCTCGGCCGCGAGATCTGCATCGCGCGTCGCCCGCGATGCGATATCTGTCCGGTGTTCGAGCTCTGTCCGACGGGTCCCGTCGTGCTCGGTCGTTCGACGCGCCGTCTGACCCGGCAGCGATCCGGGTAGCGCCCGACAGTCGGCTGGAGCGGGCGAGGGGAATCGGACCCCCGTCTCGAGCTTGGGAAGCTCGCGTTCTGCCATTGAACCACGCCCGCGGTTCGCGCTCGCCGGAGCGAGCGCGCACAGTCTAGCGGCGACGCCATCGGCAGGCGTTGCGTGCCGCCGTCGAGGCCCTGCTAGCCTCCGGCCCCACGCATGACCGAGCACGATCCGGATCTGTGGCCGCACATCCTGTCGAAGCTCGCGGCGCACGAAGCGCTCACCGCCGACGAGGCCGCCGAGGCGATGCAAGAAGTGATGGCGGGCGAAGCGACCCCAGCGCAGTTGGGCGGGCTGTTGATGGCACTGCGGACGAAAGGCGAGACCGTCGACGAGGTCGACGGTCTCGCCCGCACGATGCTCGCCTTCGCCAATCCGGTCACTCCTCCTGCTCCCGTGATCGACACGTGCGGCACCGGCGGCGATCGAACCGGCACCTTCAACATCTCGACGATCGCGGCGATCGTCGTAGCGGGCGCCGGCGTTCCGGTCGCCAAACACGGCAACCGAGCGGCGTCCTCCCGCTGCGGATCCGCCGACTTGCTCGAGGCCCTCGGCGTCCGGATCGACCTACCTGCTGCGGGTGTGGAGCGGTGCCTCGCCGAGGCGGGCATCGCGTTCATGTTCGCGCCTGTGTTCCACCCCGCGATGGGTCACGCCGCACCGGTGCGCCGCGAGCTCCGCGTGCCGACGGCGTTCAACTTCCTCGGTCCGCTGACGAATCCCGCGCGCCCGTTCGCCCAAGTGGTCGGCGTCTCCGACGAACGCATGCTGCCCCTCATGGCCGAGGTTCTCGCTCGGCGTGGCACGCGTGCGAAGCTGTTCCGCGGTGCCGACGGCATCGACGAGCTCACGACGACTGGCCCTTCGAAGGTCTTCGAGGTGAACGCCGGGGCCGTGACCGAACGGTCGACGGACCCCGCCGAGCTCGGACTCTCGCCCGCGACACCGGACGACTTGAAGGGTGGGGATCCCGGCGTCGCGGCGGAGATTGCCCGGGCGATCCTGGGCGGTGAGCAAGGACCGCGCCGCGAAGTCGTCCTCCTGAACGCTGCCGCTGCGCTCGAGGTCGGCGGTCGCGCCGCGTCAATGGAGGAAGGGCTGACGGTCGCGGCCCGGTCGATCGATTCCGGCGCCGCTTCCGCGACGCTCAAACGCTGGGTCGCCGTCTCCGCTGCAACGACCGGGTAGCATCGCGCGGCGATGATCCTGTCCGACATCGACATCCGCAAGGAGATCGCGGCAGGCCGAATCGAGATCGAGCCGTTCGACGAGACGTGCGTGCAGCCATCGTCGGTCGATCTCCACGTCGACTCGCAGTTCCGCGTGTTCGCGAACTCGCGATACCCGTACATCGACGTCCGAAAGCCGATGCCCGAGCTCACGGAGCTCGTCGAGGTCGAGGGTCCGGAGCCGTTCATCCTGCATCCGGGAGAGTTCGTCCTGGGGTCGACCCGCGAGCGCGTCCGACTGCCCGACGACATGGTCGCGCGCCTCGAGGGAAAGTCCAGCCTCGGTCGGCTCGGCCTGTTGATCCACTCGACCGCGGGCTATGTCGATCCGGGCTGGGACGGGTACCTCACCCTCGAGCTGTCGAACGTGGCCAACCTGCCGATCACGATCTACCCCGGCATGAAGATCGGACAGATCTCGTTCTTCAGGCTGTCGACGGCGGCGGAGATCCCGTACGGATCGGGCCGCACGCGGAGCAAGTACCAAGGACAGCGGGGCCCCACGGCGAGCCGCTTCTTCGAGGAGTTCACGAACGGAGAACGCTCGGAGGGCTAGTCCTCCGGTTCGCCTTTCTCCTCTTCGCTTTGTACGTCACGGTCTGGAGGTGCCCGCGCCCGCACCGAACTGAGCGGGTTGTAGACCGGGACCGATGCCCATCGCCACGGCGGCCATGGCCGCCTGGGTCCTGTTCGTCACGCCAAGCTTGCGGAAGATCGCTGCGAGGTGCGCCTTGACGGTCTTCTCGGAGAGGAACAGCGCGCGCGAGATGTCGCGGTTACTCCTCCCCTCGGAGAGGAGCGCGAGGATGTCTGTCTCGCGCTGCGTCAACGAGCTCGTCGGGCGGTGATGCATCTCGCCGTTCTCGACGGAGGTCGCGCCTTCGACCGTCTCGAACAGGTTCTGGATGACCCTCGGCGACAGGACGTTGCCGCCTCCCGACAGCGCGACCTTGATCGCCTGCTCCAGGTCCTCCGGTGTGGCGTCCTTCAGCATGTAACCCGCGGCTCCCTCGGCGAGCGCGCGCCTGACGTAGTGGGCGTGATCGAACGACGTGAGCATGATCACGGGGACGTTGGGCCAGCGTTCGCGCATGTCGTGCAGGAGTTCGAGTCCGTCCAGGTCGGGCATACGCACGTCGACGAGCGCGATGTCCGCGCCCGTGGTGGCCATCGCCTCCATCGCCTCGGCAGCCGAGCTTGCTTCGAGGATCTCTGCGTCGCTGAACGACTCGCGTACGACGTGTCCCATCCCACGGCGCACGAGCGCGTGGTCGTCCACGATCAGGATCTTCACGACGTCACTCCTTGATCAACGGGGAGCCGCGCGACGACCCTCGTGCCGTGGCCCGGCGACGACTCGACGTCGAGCGTGCCGTTCACCTCCGCCACGCGGCGGCGCATCATCTCGAGCCCCAGATGACCGGCGTGGAGGCCGGCTTCTTCGGGTCGGAACCCTCGCCCGCCGTCTTCGATCCGAACCTCGACGCCACTGGCCGACGCGTGAACGTCGACGGCCACGTCGTTCGAGTCGGAATGCTTCGCGGCGTTGGCCACGCACTCTCGGATCACGGAGGTCGCCACGTCGAGCACGGGCCCGGGTAGTGCGCGCAGATCGCCGTTCACCGACCACTTCGCGCGGAGCTTCCAACGGTCCATCACATGTTCGATGAGCTCGTTCACCGACCGATGTGCTTCATCGGCGCGCGGCGACAACGCCGAGAGCAGCGCGCGGATCTCGTCGAGCGCCGCGTGCAGCTCCGCCGTGGCGTCGGTGAGGGCCCTGGCGGCATCCTGCGGGGCAAGGTCGACCCGTCGCGCCTGCCACTCGAGCTCGAGCACGGCGGCGGTCACGACCTGGGTGAGGCCGTCGTGGATCGCGTAGGCAAGACGTGTCCGCTCACGTTCGATCGGGTCGTCCGGCGCGACGCCGCCAACATCCGGCGGTTCGTCCCCCCCGACGCCCGCGGCTGGTGTCGTCCCGTCCACTCGTCTCCTATTCGGTTCGTGGCGAACGGTTCGCGCCTCCCGGCGCGTCCGCACGCCTGGCACTGGCACAGCCGTACCGCTTGCCTCCGTCGGCCGTCGGACGGCGCCCATCGCACGACCGGGCACGGGCTCCGTTCGGTCTAGTCCTTCTTCGGTCGGTTGGGGCGTTCGCTTGAACCCCCCGGCCGGAGCGCGGTCACCCGGGCGGCGGGCTACGAAGAGACGGTTCCGAGCGAGCGGGCGACGAGCTGAGCGATATCGACGACGTCCGCCCCGTCGCCGCGCGCCTTGGAGCCGTCGTCGAGCATGATCAGGCAATAGGGGCAGGCCACGCCGACGGCGTCGGCGCCCGTCGAGACGGCCTCGTCCATCCGCTCGGCGTTGATGCGCTTGCCGATCCGTTCCTCCATCCACATGCGCGAGCCGCCCGCGCCGCAGCACAGCGCCCGCTCGGCGTGGCGCGGCATCTCGACCAGCTCGACCCCGGGGACGGCCGAGAGCGCCTCGCGGGGATCGCGGTAGACGTCGTTGTGCCGGCCCAGGTAGCAGGGATCGTGGTACGTCACGCGGGCGGGCACGCGGGCGCTCGGCACCAGGCGACCTTCATCGATGAGGCGTCCGAGGAGCTGCGAGTGGTGAACGACCTCGTAGCGCCCGCCGTAGTCCGGATATTCGTTGCGGAGCGTGTTGAAGCAGTGGGGGCAGTTGGCGATGACCTTCGTTACTCCCGCCTGGTCGAGCGTCTCGACGTTTCGCTCGGCGAGCGTCTGGAACAAGTACTCGTTGCCGATCCGGCGGGCGGGATCGCCGGTACAGAGCTCGCGAGGCCCGAGGATGGCGAACGACACCTGAGCGCGCTGCAGCAGCAGTGCAACCGCCCGCGAGATCGCCTTCGCCCGGTCGTCGAACGAACCCGCACAGCCGACCCAATAGAGGTACTCGGGAGCCCGCTCGCCATCGCCGATCACGCGGACGTCAAGCCCGTCCGCCCACGACGCGCGCTGCGCCTGAGGCATCCCCCACGGGTTCCCGACGCTCTCGAGCGCGCGAAGCATTCCACCCGCCTCCGGGGGGAAGCGCGATTCGGCCATGACGAGGTTCCGGCGCAGGTCGACGATCGTGTCGACGTGCTCGATGTCGACGGGACACTCGTGCATGCACGCGCCGCATGTGGTGCAGTCCCAGACGACCTCCTCGTCGACGATGTCCGGGACGAGCGGGGACGCTTCCACGGTCTCTCCGCGCCCACGAGCGCGTAGGAGATGGGGCCCCTCGGCGAGCAGATGGTCGCGGAGGTTCATCACCAAGAGCTTCGGCGACAGCGGCTTGCCGGTATTCCACGCGGGACACGCCGCCTGGCATCGCCCGCACTCGGTGCACGCGTAGAGGTCGAGGGTCTCCTTCCGTGTGAGGTCGGGAAGCGTAGCCGCGCCGAACCGAACGTCGTCGTTGGCCGCGGCCGCCTCGACATCGACCCGGAGCGGGGTGAGGTAGCCGAGCGGCTTCGTCTGAGCGAAGAAGACGTTGATCGCGCTCGTCGCGATGTGCAGGTGTTTGGAATAGCCGATGTAGACGAGGAACCCGAGGACCAAGGCGACGTGCGACCAGAGCAGCAGCCACATCGCGGCGCGCCGTAGTCCCGGCGACATCCATTCGAACAGCTCGG
>DASUQY010000255.1:0-2257 GCA_036280315.1 Actinomycetota bacterium | reverse complement strand
ACGAAGTAGTCGGGGGTGACGATCGACACCTCGTACCCGTGTCGCTTCAGGTCCAGCTCCCGAACGATCCGCGGCGGCATGAGCGAGACGACGTACGACGCGCTCGACACGCGATAGCCGGGCCACGGCTCTTCCGTCGTCGCGGCGCCGCCGACCACGTCGCGCTTCTCGACGACGACGACATCCAGTCCCGCCTTCGCAAGGTAGGCTGCGCACGCAAGGCCGTTGTGGCCTCCACCCACGATGACGACGTCGCGTTCGAACGCGCCCACAGAAGCCCGAGGTTATCGGGCGGTGTCTCGCACCAGCAAGCCGATCAGCCTTCGGGGAGTTTGGAGTCCGTGACCGACCCAGTGCGGCTGCGCGCACTGATCAACGGCGTCGTCGCGGGCCTCGTCACGCTGGTGATCGGTTCGGCGGTCGTCGTCGGCGCGTCCGACGACGATCTCCTCGAACCGACTCCGACGCCGAGCGGCGAACCCTCCCCCACAGCGCCCGCGTGCGCACCGACATGGCAGCTCGTGCAGGCCGCCGATCCGGACGACGTTTCGAATGCGCTCCTCGGCGTCGTCGCGATCGCCGGAACGGACGCCTGGTCGGTCGGCGGATCCGGCGACCCGGCCGAACCAGCGTTCGCGTTGATCGAACGTTGGGACGGCAGCGCATGGACGGCCGAGGAGGGCCCGAATCCGGCGGCCGAGACGAACGAACTCCTCGACGTCGACGCGTCGGGAACGAGCGACGTGTGGGCGGTGGGGCGAACGGCGGACGAGTTTGGCGATCGACCGCTCGCGATGCGGTTCGACGGCATCCAGTGGGAGGCCGTCGAACTTCCCGAAGAGCTAAGCGGCCGCCTGACCGGCGTCGCCGTGATCGGGCCCGACGACATCTGGGCCGTCGGGTACAGCGGCTCCCCCGACGCGTTGACGGAGCGGGCGCTCCTGCTTCATTGGGACGGTACGTTGTGGGCGGACGTCGACGCCGGTCGCGCCGACGGCGTCGGCCGAAGCGCGCTCCTCGACATCGACGCGCTCGCATCCGACGACGTTTGGGCCGCGGGATACCTTCACAACCGCCCACTGATGATCCGGTTCGATGGCGAGGCGTGGTCCAGGATGGAATCGGACGCCCGGGGCACGATCCAGGCGATCGAGCCGCTGTCGTCCGACGATGGGTGGGCGGTCGGAGATTCGATCCTTCGGTTCGACGGCTCCACGTGGGTGGAGGACGAGGACGCCCGGCTACCCGGCCGGCTCTCCTCGGTGGCGGCGGTCAGCGAGCAGGACGTCTGGGCCGTCGGGGCCGTGGTCGCGGACGTCGGGACGAGCCGGGCGCTCGTGATGCGGTTCGACGGGCAGGGGTGGATGATCGTCGAGGGTCCACGAGTACCGGGCTCGGAAGCGCTCATCGCCGTCGACGCGTTGCCCGACGGGACCGTCATCGCGACAGGCCATCGCGACGTCGACGCCGGCCGCCGCACGTTCGCCATCCGCGCGGCGACGTGCCCCGGCATCGCGTAGCGTAAGGACGCTTCATGGACGTCATCACGGTCGGCGTCGACATCGGGGGCACGAAGATCCAGGCTGCCGCCGTCCGGAACGGCTCGGTCGCCGGGTCGCACCGAGTATCGACACCTGAGACGGGCGCGAACGATCTCGTCGCTGCAGTCGGAGACGCGGTCACCAAGTCGCTCGCCGAGACCGGCGCCGACCTCGAGGATCTGTCCGCGATCGGGATCGGCGTCCCCGGCGCTGTCGACACGGCGGCCGGGACGGTTTCGAATTCGCCGAACCTGCCGGGCTTCCAAGGCGCGGATCCGATTCCGCTGGCAAAGATGGTCTCGGCCGTCGCGGGAAACGTCACCGTCAGGTTGGACAACGACGTCCGCGTCGCGATTCTCGGCGAGTGGAAGCGGGGCGCCGGCCGCCCCTATCGGAACTTGCTCGGCGTGTGGGTGGGCACGGGCGTCGGCGGGGGCCTCGTTTTGAACGGCGAGCTGTACGAGGGAACCGGAGCAGCCGGCGAGATCGGCCATACGAACGTGAAGCCCGGAGGACGGGTCTGCTCGGACGGGCGGAAAGGACACCTCGAGGCGTACGCCGGGCGTGGTCGGATCGAGGCCGAGGCGCGCGAGCGCGTCAAGGACGGCCAGAAGACGATCCTGTTCGAGCTGATGGAGAAGAAGGGGCGCACGCGCCTCTCGAGCGGCATCATCGCCACGGCGCTGGAGCGCGGTGACAAGCTCGCGGAAGAGCTG
>DASUQY010000254.1:0-4086 GCA_036280315.1 Actinomycetota bacterium | reverse complement strand
TCCAGCCGGGTACAGGCCGGCGAGCCGCGCGAGATCCACGGCCGCCTCGGTGTGACCGGCACGCCGAAGCACCCCGCCCTCCTGCGCCATCAGCGGGAACACGTGGCCGGGCATGCGAACGTCGTCGGATCTCAGGTCGGGTTGGGTGACCGAGCGGACCGTCTCGGCCCGGTCGAACGCGCTCGTGCCCGTCGTCGTCCTTCCGCGGATGTCGATCGAGACGGCGAACGCGGTGCCGTGGCTCTCGTTGTTCTTCGAAACCATCAACGGGATCCGGAGCTCCTCCAGCCGCTGCTGGGTCACCGGCATGCAGACGATCCCCCGGCCGTGCGTCACCATGAAGTTGATCGCTTCCGGCGTGACCTTCTCGGCGGCCATCACGAAGTCGCCTTCGTTCTCGCGATCGGCGTCGTCGACGACGATCACGATCTTCCCCTGCCGGATGTCGTCCAGAGCCTCAGGGATGGTCGAGAACGCGTCGGTGTCGTGTCCAGAGGTTCCGACAACGTTCGCTTCCGTCACCGGGCGCGCCGGATCCACTCGGTCGGGCATCTCTGTCATGCGGTCCTCCCCTCTCGCGCCGGCCGCACGACACTCGCTTGGCCTGCTGTCCAATCCGCGAGCAGCGCCTCGACGTACTTGGCGATCACGTCCACCTCCAGGTTCACAAGGTCGCCGGGTCGCGCTGAGCCGAGCGTCGTCACGGCGAGCGTGTGCGGGATCAGGGCCACGGAGAAGGTGGTCGTGTCGAGGGCGGCGACGGTGAGACTCACACCGTCGACGCACACCGAGCCCTTCTCGACGACGAACCGACGCAGCTCCGCCGGCGTCCGCACGGTGAGCCAAATGCCGCCCTCGGCGTCGGCCTCGACCCCCCAGATCTTGCCGACGCCGTCGACATGGCCCTGGACGAGATGACCGCCCAGCCGCCCGTCGAGCCGCAGCGGACGCTCGAGGTTCACGCCGTCGCCGTCTCGAAGGCGTGACAAGCTGGTTCGCCGGAGCGTCTCCTCCGAGAGGTCGAACCCGAGGTGCGCGTCCGAGCGCTCGACGACCGTCAGGCACACGCCGTTCACGGCGACGGACGACCCCACCTCCGAGTCGGCGGTCACCGTTCGGCAGCCGACAGTCATTCGTGCGCCGTCGATGTGGCGCACGACGCCGAGCTCTTCAACGATCCCGGTGAACATCCGCCTCCACCTTGAGGTCCTCGCCGATCGGATCGAACGATCGAACGCGCAGGCGCGCGGCGCTCGAGATCGGCGCGAACCCTCGCCCGCCGAGCACGGTCGGCGCGTCCACCCCGCCGATCAGCTTCGGCGCGAAGTACACGACGACCTTGTCGACCACGCCCTCCTCGATCGCTGCGAACGCCAGCGTCGGTCCACCTTCGAGCAGCACGCCCTGCAGGTCACGTTTGCCGAGGAGGGAGACGAGCTCGCCGATCGGCACTCGATCGCCCTCCGCCGCGAGCACGACCACCTCCGCTCCGGAGTCCTCCCACTCGACACGGCGTTCCGGCGGCGCGAGGTCAGTCGTCGCGACGAGCGTCGGGGCGGCGTCGTCGAACAGGTCTCCCGTCGCAGGAACCCGCCCTCGCCCGTCGACCAGGACGCGCAGCGGTGGCCGGCCCCGGTACCCGGGCTCCCGAACGGTGAGCGACGGGTCGTCGATCAGCGCCGTTCCGGCGCCGACGACGATCGCGTCCGACCACGCCCGCAGACGGTGAACGTCGGCACGCGCCGACTCGCCGGTGATCCACCTGGACGAGCCGTCCCGCGCGGCCACCTTGCCGTCGAGCGACGCCGCCATCTTCCACGTGACGAACGGGAGGCCGGTTCGAACGTGCTTCACGAAGGCTTCGTTCTGCCGAGCCGCCTCATCTGCTAGGACGCCGTGTCGAACCTCGACCCCGTTCCGTTCGAGCTCCGCAAAGCCGCGGCCGTCGACGATCGGGTTCGGATCGCGCATCGCGGAAACGACCCGCGCCACACCGGCGGCGACGATCGCTTCGACGCACGGTGGCGTCCGACCAGTGTGGACACACGGTTCGAGCGAGGTGTAGAGCGTGGAGCCGCGGGCGGCCTCCCCCGCTTCGCGGAGCGCGACGACCTCCGCGTGTGCGGTTCCGGGGCCTTCGTGCCAGCCCTCGCCGACGATGGCCCTCGAGGCGGAGACGACGGCGGCGCCGACGATCGGGTTGGGAGACACAAGACCGCGTCCTCGTTCGGCGAGCGCCAACGCTCGTCCGATGTACGCCTCGTCGGACAACGTTCACTCCGTATCCCGAGGCGGATGCGCGGGGAAAGGAGTCGCGCGACGGCGATCACGCGCCGAAGGCGACACCCGTCCTCTCCCATCCCGACTCTCACGGTCGGTTCCGGAATCTCACCGGATCAACCCCCGAGTGGCTCCCGGGAGGTCGCGGACTCTCACCGCCGGTGGGGACTTGCACCCCGCCCCGAAGACGAGCTGTTCGTCGGAAGTATAGGCCCGTTGGGCGGGTCGCAGCCCGCCAAACCTCGCCCTAGTCGATCTTGCGGCGGTCGATCGCGTACCACGAGCGCGGCTCGCGCTTGGCGAACTGCTTCATCTCAGTGGCGACCGCGACCGCCTCGCCGTAGTGCTCGAACCGGCGAACCTCGGTCGTCGCGATCCCCACCGAGACGCCAGCGAGTGGGAGCTTCTGCATCTCGCCCTTGCGGTCCTCGACCTCGATGTAGCCGCGTTTGATGTCCTCGCGCTCGTAGAACTCGTGGATGTCGCCGTCGAATCGTTCGACGATTCGCGTGGCGATATCCTCCGCGCTCTCAGGCGGCACGACGGCCACGAAGTCGTCGCCCCCGACGTGGCCGACGAACCCATCGGTCCCAGCGAACTCGACGACCGCGTCCTGGATGATCCGCGCCGTGGCCTGGATCAACCGGTCGCCGCGGACGAACCCCTTCTCGTCGTTGTACGCCTTGAAGTTGTCGAGGTCGCAGTACAGAACCGCGAACGGTCGATCGTCGCGGACGTTACGCTCGATCTCCTCCTGGATCCGGATGTTGCCGGGAAGCCCAGTGAGGGGTGAGAGGTTCCGCATCTCCTTGGCACGCCGGAGGGTGCCCTTGACCCGAGCGAGGAGCTCGATCGGGTCGAACGGCTTGATGATGTAGTCGTCGGCGCCTGCGGTGAGACCGAGCACTTTGTCCGTGGAGAGCGCCTTCGCCGTCAGCATGATGATCGAGGTGCTGGCGGTCTGCGGGTTCCGCCGGAGACGCTGGGCGACCTCGAACCCGTCGATCCGCGGCATCATCACGTCCAGCAGGACGAGGTCCGGACGGAGCGCGGCGGCCTTCTCGAGCGCCTGCTCCCCGTCCGAGGCGACCGAGACGTCGTAGCCCGCGCTCCGCAGGTTGACCTCGACGAACCGCGCGATGTCTGGGTCGTCGTCGACGACCAGGATGGTCTCGGGCATCTCTCAGTCGCTCCGCGGGGGGTGGGCGTCGACCTCGGCGAGGGCGACATAGATGGAGTCGGCACACGCCGGTGCGTGCTTTACGTCTGCGCGGGCTTCGTGCCTCCTCGGAGCCGCCTCGGTGCGCATCGGGGCGGATTCTAGTGGGGCGTCGTTCGGCGACGAAACCCCGCGACGAACATCGCATCGCAACCGTGCCGATGCGGCCACAACCGGATCCGGGCCGCCGGGCCGTCCGGTCCCCGGAGCTCGAGCGGCTCGAGATCGGGCCGGTGCCGGAGGATCGCGTCGCAGGCCGCGTCGGTTTCGGCCCGGGGAAAGGTGCAGACGCTGTATACGAGGCGGCCACCCCCGCGAACCGCGTCGGCGACACCCGCCACGATGGCCACCTGCAGTCGTGCGAGCCCCGAGAGCTCGTCTTTCTCAGGGCGCCACAGGAGCTCGGGCCGGCGTCTCGCGGAGCCAAGTCCGGAACAGGGCGCGTCGACGAGCACGGCGTCGAACGCCGCCGCGAGGGCCGGCCGTCGCGCGTCCTGGACGAGAACGCGCCCGTCCACGCGGAGGCGTTGGAGCGTCGATGCGACGAGACGCGCACGCGACGGGTTGGCGTCCGCGGCAACCAGATC
>DASUQY010000253.1:0-3951 GCA_036280315.1 Actinomycetota bacterium | reverse complement strand
CGCGTCGAGGCCCGACGCCGCGTCCTTCCTTGATCTCCTGGTAGATCGCGCGTGATACGAGGTCTCTCGGAGCGAGATCTTTCACGGTCGGCGCATAGCGCTCCATGAACCGCTCGCCCTCGGAGTTGATGAGGATGCCGCCTTCGCCGCGCACGGCCTCGGACAGCAGGATGCCGAGCTTGTACACGCCGGTCGGATGGAACTGGAAGAACTCCATGTCCTGCAGAGGGATGCCGCGGCGGAACAGCACGGCGGGACCGTCGCCGGTGAGCGTGTGCGCGTTCGAGCTCACCTTGAATATTCGGCCATACCCCCCGGTCGCGTACAGCACCGATTTCGCGCGGAACACGTGGATCTCGCCGGTCGCAAGCTCGTACGCAACGACTCCGGCGCATCGGCCGTCCGAGAGCAGCTGATCGAGCACGTAGAACTCGTTGAAGAATCGAACGTCGCGCTTGACGCACTGCTGGTACAGCGTCTGCAAGATCATGTGGCCGGTTCGATCGGCCGCGTAGCACGCTCGCCGTACCGGCGCCTCACCGTGGTTCCGCGTATGACCGCCGAAGCGCCGCTGATCGATCCGACCCTCGGGCGTTCGGTTGAACGGCAGTCCCCAGTGCTCGAGCTGGTAGACGGCGTCGACGGCCTCTTCCGTCATGAGCTGAGCCGCCGGCTGGTCGACGAGGTAGTCGCCGCCCTTCACCGTGTCGAACGCGTGCCACTCGGGGTAGTCCTCCTCGACGTTCGCCAGCGCCGCACACATCCCGCCCTGCGCGGTGCCGGTGTGGGAGCGAGTCGGGTACAGCTTCGAGATGACGGCGGTGCGAACGCGGTCGGCCGCCTCGATCGCCGCGCGGAGTCCGGCTCCCCCCGCGCCGACGATGACGGCGTCGTACGTGTGGACGGTCGCCATGTCGTCAGGACGTGCGAGGCCAGGCGTTCGGATCGAACGTGAACACGATGACCGTTCCTAGAACGAACAGGACGAATCCGGTGAGCGCGAACAGCACGTTCAGCGCGAATCGCGCGCCGGGCCAGCGGACGTAATCCTGCACCGCCACGCGTAGTCCGTTGATGCCGTGGAGGAGCGCGAGGACCAGGAGCGCCCAGTCCCACGTGCGCCAGAGCGGGCTCTCCCAGCGGAGCTGCACGAACTCGAAGTCGACGCGCGAAACGCCCTCGTCGAGCACGTGCATGATGAGGACGTGGCCGACGGCGAGCCCGAGCAGCGCGACGCCGCTCACGCGCATGAACAACCAGGACCAGAGCTCGAACCCGCCCGCGGGGCGATCGCGGCGGTCCCGCCGAACCTCCGCGCCCCGACCGGGCGGAAGGGCCGGTGACGTTCCGGTGCGCGTCTCGACGCTCACAGGTCCCACCCGAGGGCGAGGTTGAGGATCTCGCGACCCATGATCCAGGTGATCGGGACCATGCTGCCAAGGAACAGAACCGTCGACGCAGCCGAGATCGGCTTCATGTACCGAGTGGTCGACGGCCAGAAGTCGAACACCATGATCTTCAGGCCGTTGATCGCGTGGTACAGCACGGCCGCGACGAGACCGAGCTCGAGCACTCGGACGACCCAGTTGTGGTAGACCTCGGTCACCCGGTTGTAGGCGTCGGGGCCCCAACCGACGACCGCGGTGTCGACCACGTGCGCGAACAAGAACAGGGTGACGGCGAGTCCGGTGATCCTGTGCGCGAGCCACGACCATTGGCCGGGACTGCCCTTGTAGAGCGTGCCGACGTCAGCCCTTCGTTTGGCCATGGATGCTTCCCCTCAGACTAGCGCCGTTCAGGCCGTACGCATGGCAACGAGCACGCCTTGGCGCGTCGGGTTGATCACCGAAACGTAGCGCTCGTCCTCCGCGATCAACGCGTTGTGCTCCCGGATCGCCGCCGGCCACTCGCCGTCGGTGAGGACGGATCCTCCGCCGTAGGACAGGGTGTTGTCGCACAGGTACAGGCCGCCGACCCGAATCCGGTCGCGAACCGCGCGCCACGCGTCGGGGTACTCGTGCTTGTCGATATCACTGAAGACGACGTCGAACTCGCCGGCGACGCCCGCGAAGCTCCGGAGCGCGTCGCCCACATGCCAGCGGACCGGGTCCGCCAGGCCGGCTCGCGTGAGGTGCTCGATCGCCCTCGGCTCGTTCTTCGGGTCACCGTCGGTGCAGTGGACCTCTCCGCCGGAACCGACGGCGCGTGAGAACCAGTACGCCGAGTAGCCGAAGCCAGAACCGAGCTCGAAGACGCGTCGGGCGCCGATCGAACGGGCGTGAAGCTCGAGGGTGACGCCGACGAGCCGGTCGACGATGGGAAAGTTGCGCTCGGCGGCGTACGTCTCCATCTCGAGCAACGTCGGTTCGTCGTACCGGGTGAGGAGCGTCCGCATGTACTCCTCGATACGGGGATCGACGACGTCCATCTGCTCCGGGGTTCGCACGACGTTCGCTTCGCTCCGCGAGCCCCCCATCACCCCCGTCGCGATGCTACCCGTTACGCTGGAGGGGGTGCGGGGACTCAAGCCGGCAGAGGCGAGCGAGCTTGTCCCCCGCAAGGAGAGCAGATGACCGAGACTCGGCGCGAAACCGCGTCCGGGATCGAGCTCCGCGACGTCTACGGGCCCGAGGATCTCGAGGGGAACGATCTCGACGCGGATATCGGCGCACCCGGTTCGCCGCCGTTCACGCGCGGGATCCACCCGAGCATGTACCGACGGCGTCTGTGGACCATGCGCCAGTACGCGGGTATGGGGACGGCCGCCGAGACGAATCGCCGTTTCCGCTACCTGCTCGAACACGGGCAGACCGGGCTGTCGGTCGCATTCGACCTGCCGACGCAGATGGGACTCGATTCGGATCATCCGCGCGCCGAGGGCGAGGTCGGGAAGACCGGCGTGGCGATCGACTCCATCGATGACATGCATCGACTGCTCGAGGACATCCCGCTCGATCGCGTGTCGACCTCGATGACGATCAACGCGACCGCTCCGATCCTGCTGGTGTTGTACGAGCTCGTCGCAGAGGAGCGTGGCTTTGACGCCGCCGCGTTATCAGGGACCGTGCAGAACGACCTGTTGAAGGAGTACGCGGCGCGCGGCACGTACATCTATCCACCCAAGCCGTCGATGCGTCTGATCACGGACCTGTTCGCCTACTGCGGCGACCGACTCCCTCGATGGAACACGATCTCGATCAGCGGGTATCACATGCGCGAGGCGGGGGCGACTGCGGTGCAGGAGGTCGCGTTCACGCTGGCGAACGGCATCGCGTACGTGCAGGCGGCGCTCCAGGCCGGACTCGACATCGATCGGTTCGCGCCGCGACTTTCCTTCTTCTTCGCCTGCCACATGGACTTCTTCGAGGAGGTGGCGAAGTTCCGTGCGGCACGCAGGATGTGGGCGCGCATCATGTCGGAGCGGTTCGGCGCGAGGGATCCGCGCAGCCTGGTGCTGCGGTTTCATACGCAGACCGGAGGAGCGACGCTCACCGCGCAGCAGCCCCAGAACAACATCGTGCGGACGGCGATCGAGGCCCTCGCCGCGGTGCTCGGTGGGACGCAGTCGTTGCACACGAACTCGTTCGACGAGGCGTTCGCGCTCCCCACGGAGGGAGCAGCGAAGATTGCCCTTCGGTCCCAGCAGATCATCGGGTACGAGACCGGCGTCGCGAACGTCGTCGACCCGTTCGGCGGTGCGTACTTCGTCGAGGCACTCACCGACGAGATCGAGGATCGCGCCCGCGCCTACCTGGACAAGATCGACGGATTCGGCGGTGCCGTCGCCGCGATCGAGGCCGGCTTCTATCAGGACGAGATCCACGAGTCGGCGTTCCTGATCCAGCAGGGGATCGAGTCGGGCGATCGCGTCGTCGTCGGCGTGAACCGATTCCACGATCCAGACGAGCCGTCCGTCGAGCTGCAGCGGATCGGCGAGGAAGAGGTCGGCGC
>DASUQY010000252.1:0-10284 GCA_036280315.1 Actinomycetota bacterium | reverse complement strand
CCGGGAGGGAGCCGTCGAGTGCGGCCTCCACCTCGCCCCGGTCCTCGCGCATCGTCGCAGGGATCCACGGGAGGCCGAGCCGCTCGTACACCTCCTGCTCCGTCTCGGCGACGATCAGCGTGCCGGACTTCGCGTCGAATAACCCGTACTCGTTCAGCTTCAGGCCCTTGCGAACGGCCATCTCGCGAATGCGGATGTTGTGCGCCTTGGACCCCGTGAAGTAGATCATCGCGGCACCCCACGCCTCATCGGGGACCACGCGGAGGTCGACCTGGAGCCCCTGCCGCGTCAGCACGCTCGACTTGGCTTCGCCCTTGGCGAGAACGCGTTCGACGGTGTCGATGGCGGTGAAGGCGTCCATCACCGGCACCGGGTCGTCGCTGGACACGAGGAGATCGACGTCGCCGATCGTCTCGACCATCCTGCGGAGTGATCCGGCGTAGTCGATCCGCTCGACGTCGACGCTCGAGCTGATGCGCTCGATGAAGTCCTCCGCGAGGTCCATGGCGACGGAGATGAGGGCGCGACCGGTCTGCTGCTGGAACCGCTCGAGGCCACGACGGATGTTCGACTCGGTCCGGGCGCCGAACCCCTTCAGCTCAGCGATCCGGCCGCTCTCGACGGCCTCGCGAAGGTCGTCGATGTTCGCGATACCCAGGTCCTGGTACAGGATCATCGCCTTCTTCGGTCCCACGCCGGGGACGGCGATGATGTCTCGAACGCCCGGCGGGATCTTCGCGCGGAGGCTCTCGAGCGTCTCGAACGTGCCCTCGCGCAGGAACTCCTGGATCTTCTCGGCGATCGACTTGCCGACGTTGGGGATCTTCAGGATCTCAGCGAGCTCGAGCGTCCCGATGTCGGAGTGGTACCCGCCCACGGCGCGCGCGGCCTTCTCGTACGAACGCGGCTTGAACCTGTCCTCGGACAGGATCGCGAGCAGCTCGGCGTACTCGAGGAGTACGGCCTCGACCGCGTCGTTCGCCCGCGGCACCGTCAGCCCTCGTTCAGGCGGCGCCGAGGAGCCAGAGCAGCAGCGCTTTCTGCGTGTGCAGACGGTTCTCGGCCTGGTCCCACACGGCCGAATGCGGACCGTCGATCACCTCGGCGGTGATCTCATGGCCGCGGTGCGCGGGAAGGCAGTGCAACACGGTGACGTCCGGTCGTCCGAGCGACACCTTCTCGGCGTCGAGCTGATACGCCTGGAACACCAGCGCTCGCTCGCTCGCCTCTGACTCCTGTCCCATGCTCGCCCACACGTCCGTGTACAGGACGTCGGCGCCCGCGCACGCCTCACGTGCGTCGTGCGTCGTGAGGACGCTCCCCCGGGTTTCCGATGCGATCTCGGTGGCGCGCTGGACGATCAACGGAATGGGCTCGAACCCGCGCGGCGTGGCGACGCGAATGTTCATGCCGGTCTTCGCCCCGCCGAGCAGCAGCGAGTGCGCGACGTTGTTGCCGTCGCCGAGGAACGTCAGCGTTCGACCCGCGAGCTCGCCTTTGACCTCGCGGACCGTGAGCAGGTCCGCCAGGCACTGGCACGGGTGCTCGAAGTCCGAGAGCGCGTTGATCACGGGAACCGACGCGGCGCGCGCGAGTACCTCCAGCCGCTCCTGCTCGAACGTACGAAGGACGATCGCGTCGACGTAGCGCGACAGGACGCGGCCCGTGTCCTCGATCGTCTCGCCCCGCCCGAGCTGCAGCTCGGATGCCGAGAGCGTCACGGCGTGGCCGCCGGTCGCAGCAACGGCGAGCTCGAACGACACGCGTGTCCGGGTGGACGGCTTCTCGAAGATCAGCGCGACGGAGCGGCCCTTGAGCGCCTCGCCGTAATCGCCCGGATGGGCCTTGACCTTCTGGGAGAGGTCGAGGAGGCGCGTGACCTCCTCGGATGAGAGGTCATCGACGGACAGGACGTCGCGTTGCATCCGACAAGTCTATGCCCGGGCCGGTTTCGGCCGCTCGGACGGGCTACGACGAGCGCAGTTCGGCGCCGAAATCGCGCGCCAGCCGCTCGGCGATCGCCGCGACGACGTCGTTGGCTTCGGCGTCGGTGAGGGTCCGATCCGACGCCCGGAGGTCGACCGAGAAGGCCAGGCTCTTTTTGCCGTCGGGCAGCGGCGGGCCGGCGTGCACATCGAACAGGACGACCGAGTCGACGAGCTCGCCGCCGGCTTCCTCGAGCGCCGCGTGCAATCGGCCGGCTTGCGTCGAGGCGTCGACGACGAACGCCAGGTCGCGGCGAACCGGGGGGAAGCGCGGCACGTCACTCACTTGAGGCATGTCCGTCGCGCGATCGGCGATCGCTTCGACGTCGAGCTCACCGACAGCGACCCGCCCGGTGAGATCGAACGCGGCCGCCACCGACGGGTGCAGCTCGCCGAACACGCCGACCGTCTTCGAGCCGGCAACGACGTGCGCGGACCTGCCCGGATGGAATGGAGCACCCGCTCGGTCACCCGCCGTCCACGCGACGCCGACCGCCGCAAGCAGCTCCTCGACGACACCCTTCGCGTCGAAGACGTCGAACTCGCGCCTCGCGGTTTGCCATGACTCGTCGGCGCTGCCGGTCATCACGAACGCGACGCTCCGCCGTTCGTCCACCGCGCCTGAGACGAGGCGAAAGCGCTGGCTCACCTCGAAGATCGCGACCTGCCGCACCTGGCGGTACGCGTTCCGCCTGGCAACCCGAAGCAGTCCCGGAAGGAGCTGCGTTCTCAACAGCCCGTCATCCGCCTGCAAGGGGTTGGTGATCCGAACGGCGTCTCCGCCTCCGAACAGCCGCAGCTCCTTCTCGGAGAGGAACGGCATCGGGCGTACCTCGCGAAGCCCGGCGCGGGTCATCGCCAGGCGGATCCGATCGACGAACGCGTACCGCTCGGGAACGCCGCCCGGCTGCCTGATCGCGGGAAGCGTCGAGCCCACGCGGTCGTACCCCTGTAGGCGCACGACCTCTTCGATGAGATCGACCTCGCGTTCCAGGTCGAAGCGGTATCCGGGCGCCTCGACGCGGATCGTGTCGTCGTCCGCTCGTTCGTGCGCCATCCCGAGCCGATCGAAAACGGCCTCGGCGTCGGACACGGAGACCTCGTATCCGATGATCGCCGACGAGCGGGACGCCCGCATCGAGACCCATCGCCGTCTTGGCGGGTCGCCGACGTCGAGCGCTCCGAGGAGCACCGAGGCGTCGCACCACTCGACCATCAGCCGGCAGGCACGGTCCCCTCCCGTCACCACGGCCTCGGGATCGACGCCTCGCTCGAACCGCGTGGACGCCTCCGTCGAGAGCGCGAGGCGGCGTCTGGTCCGCTGGATCCCCTCACGCTGGAACGAAGCAGCTTCGAGCAGGACGTCGGTCGTCGAGGGCGAGATCTCCGCGAGTTCGCCTCCCATCACGCCTCCTACGCCGACCGGACGCTCCGCGTCGCAGATCAACAGGTCGTCATCGGTGAACGTCCGCTCGACGCCGTCGAGAGTGATCATTCGTTCACCCTGCTTTGCGCGACGGACCACGAGGCCCGGTCCCTTCAGCAGTGACAGGTCGAACGGGTGGAGCGGCTGTCCGATCTCGAGCATTGCGTAGTTCGTCGCGTCGACCGCCGCAGAGATCGGCCGCATCCCGGATGCGGTGAGACGTGCCTGCGCGGCGATCGGCGCGGTGACGTGCCGAACGTCGCGCAGGATCCGCGCGCGATACCGCGGGCACCGGTCGAGGTCGTGGATCTCGATGGTCGCTACGCCCTCGACGGTTTCGTCCGCCTCGTCGACGCGGACGTTCGGCGCGACCAGCGGCGTACCCGTCGCCGCCGTGACCTCCCTGGCGACCCCGATCACCGAGAGAAGGTCCCCGCGATTCGGCGTCACCTCGACGTCGAGGACCTCACCGGAGAGGCCGAATGTCGCCGCGACGTCTGCCCCGGGCTCGAGGTCCGCCGGCAGGATCAGGATCCCATCGTGTGAAGGCGAGATGGCAAGCTCGTCCGGCGCGCACAGCATTCCGTTCGACACGACGCCGCGGATCTCTCGCGCCCCCAGCGGCTCGGGCAGCGCCGGCACCCGTGACCCCGGCGGCGCGAGCGGCACCAGATCGCCCGGCCGCATGTTCCGAACGCCCACGACGACCTCGAGCTCTCCGGAGCCGGTCTGCACGCGCGCCACGCAGAGCGTGTCGCTGTTGGGGTGGTCGCGCACCTCGACGACGCGCGCCACGACCACGCCGGAAAGCCCACGCCAGGGCCGGTCGATCGATTCGACCTCGGCGCCCTTGCTGGTGAGGAGCTCCGCCAGCTCCTCGGCGCCGAGCTCCGTCGGACAGAGATCGCGCAGCCACGGCACGAAGATCTTCACGCTGCGCCCTCGAACTGCTGGAGGAACCGGACGTCCCCCTCGGTGAACAGACGCAGGTCGTTCACGCCGTACAGGAGCATCGCCACCCGCTCGATCCCGATCCCGAACGCGAATCCCGTGTACCGCTCCGAGTCGTAGCCACCGTTCTCCAGAACCTTCGGATGCACCATGCCGGCGCCGAGGAGCTCGAGCCATCCGTTGCCGCAGACCGAGCACCCGGTACCTCCACACACGAAGCAGGACACCGCGAGATCGCATCCGGGCTCGACGAACGGGAAGTAGTCGGGCTTCATCCGGACGCGCACGTCCGATCCGAACATCTCCTTCGCAAATGCGTGGAGCGTCCCCTTCAGATCCGCGAACGTGATGCCGTCGTCGACGGCAAGCCCCTCCAACTGATGGAACACGGAGCTGTGCGTCGCATCGTGCGCCTCGCGCCGGTACACGCGCCCGGGCGCCACGATGTACACGGGGGGCTCCTGCGATTGCATCGTTCGGATCTGTACGGCGCTCGTCTCGGTCCGCAGCAGCAGCGCATCGACGTCGACGTACAGCGAATCCTTCAACGTGCGGGCGGGGTGATCGGCGGGGATGTTGAGGGCTTCGAAGTTGTGCCATTCGTCCTCGACCTCAGGCCCCTCCGCGACGCGATAGCCCATCCGCGTGAAGATCTGGACCATGCGCTGCTCGACCAGCGTCAGTGGATGGAGCGATCCGGGGCGCGGTCGTCTGCCCGGAAGCGTCACGTCGAGGGCATCGGCGTCGAGGATCTCTGCGCCGGTGGCGAGCTCGAGCTCGGTTCGGCGCGCGTCGTGTGCGCTCCGGAGGTCGGCGAACACCTCGTTAACGCGCTTGCCGAGCTCGCCGCGCTCGTCGGGCGACACCGATCCGATTGACCTCTGAACATCTGAGAGCCGACTCTTTCGCCCGAGGATCGCGGTCTTCGCCGCTTCGAGCTCGTCGAGCGAGTCTGCTTCGGCGAACGACCGGAGGCCGCGCTCGAGCTCGGCGTCGGCGATCGAACGCGCCTCGTTCGGGTCCATGGTCCGGCGAGTCTAGCCGTCGCTTCGGTCCGAGAACCCCAGTGCCGCCACCGGCACGTCGAGGATGAAGGACAGACGATCGTCCACTCGGACCTGGGCGGTTCCTCCTTGCGCCTCGGCGATGCCGAGCGCGACGAACAGCCCGATCTTGCTCCCGGTGCCGGCGCCCGGCGCGCGCGGCCGAAAGAGCCGCTCCGCCTCGTCTTGCCCGAGGGCGGTCCCTCCCCGCGATACGGTGAGGACGAGTCGGCCGTCACGCGTGGCCGCCTCGACGGACACAGGACCGTTATTGGTCCACCACACGACCGACTCGATGAACGCCTCGAGCACCAGCCGCAGCCGATCGCCGTCGACGAAAGCCTCTACCTCGCCGTGCTTCCACTCGATCGGTGGGTGCTCCGGGTCACGCCCGAGCGACTCCGCGACCTGCAGCACGAGCCGGCCCAGGTCCGTTCGCTCCGGATACAGCTCGAGCGACCCGGCCGCCAGGCGCGCGGCGTCGACGAGCTGGCGGAGGATCGCGTTCAGGCGGTCGGTGTCGTAGACGATCCCCGTCAGCATCAAGGTGCGTTCCTCTTCGGTCATCTGATCCCATCGCGTCGCGAGCGCGTGACCGAACCCCTTCATCGCGGTGAGCGGCGAGCGGATGTCGTGCGCGGCGGCCGCAACGATCGTCTCCAGAAGGGCGCGACGACCTTCTCGCAGGTGTCTCGCCCACTCGAACAGGCAGATCGTCGCCGCTGCGGCGAGGTTCAGCGACTCGGCGCGCCCGGCGATCGGAACGCGAACGGTTGCGTCCGCGAGCTCGACGATCTCCATCGGGAGTCCCCACGCCTCGTTCCCGAAGACGAACGCTACGGGATCGGTCAGGTCGAGCTCGTACAGATCGGTGTCGCCGGACGCATCCATGGCCAGGACGCGCATGCCGCGATCGCGCAGAACTGCGATCGCGGCATCCGTCTCGACGCCTCGAACGATCGGTAGGTGGAACAGCGATCCCGCGGTCGCGCGCACCGTCTTCGGGTTGTACACGTCGACGGATCCCGACGTGAACACCACGCCACCTGCGCCGGCTGCATCGGCGGAGCGCACGACGGTCCCTGCGTTGCCTGGATCTCGGACAGCGTGCAACACGGCGAGGCAACGATCCGGCTCGCGGATCGACGCGAGCTCTAGATCCACGAACGGCGCGATGCCGACGAGCGCCTGGGGTGTCACCGTCGACGTCAGCCGCTCGACGATCGTCTCACTCACGTGCACGAGATCGACGCCGGACTGACGAGCGCGTTCGACGAGCGGGTGGTCGGGGTCGGAGTGGTACAGCCTGACGAGGCCAGGCCGGTTCGAGAGCGCCTCACCGACGGCCTGCGCGCCCTCGACCAGGAAGCCTCGTTCGCGTTCGCGGAAGGCCCGTTTCTTCAGGCGGAGCGCGGCGGCGACCCGCTCGTTTCGGATCGAGGTGATCACGCGTTCCCCAGGGCCGAACCGCTGTCGACGGGGAATCCTAGCTGGCCGCTCGCGCGCGACCGGCAGCCGTCGCCAGGTTCGTGGGACTCTGCCGAGCTCAGGCGGCGAGCGCGTCCTTAGCCGTCTGAACGAGCTGCGCGAACGCGGCCGGGTCGTGGACGGCGAGGTCGGCGAGCGCCTTGCGGTCCAGTTCGACGCCGGCGCGCTGCAGCCCGTGGATCAGTTGCGAGTACGAGAGCCCGTTCTGGCGCGCGCCCGCGCCGATTCGGGCGATCCACAGCCTGCGGAACTGCCCCTTGCGGTCACGGCGGTCGCGATACGCGTACTGTCCGGAGTGCAGCAGCTGCTCCTTGGCCATCCGGTACCGCCGCGAACGGGAGCCGAAGTAGCCCTTGGCCTTGCGAAGCACCTCGCGGCGCTTCTTCTTGGCGTGGACCGAACGCTTGACGCGTGCCATCCGTTCCCTTACTTCCCGAGCAGCCGGCGGATGTTCGTACGCTCTGCCGTCACCGAGGCCATCCCCTCGACGCGGCGGCGCCGGTTGCTCCGCTTCTTCGTCAGCATGTGGTTGCCCGTTGCCTTGCGGTGAAGGATCTTGCCCGTCCGCGTGATGCGGAACCGCTTGGCAGCAGCCCGATGCGTCTTCTGTTTCATGTTCGTTCCCTCTGGTTCATTCGACGGGCGCCGGTGCGGCGGCGGGCCTCGCGGCGCTCCGTTGCTCCGCGTGCTTCTTCGTCGGCGCGATCACCATCACCATGTTGCGTCCGTCCTGCTTGGGTGTTGCCTCCACCGTGGCCATATCGCCCAGGTCGCCGACCAACCTGTCCAGGATCCGTCGCCCGAGCTCCGTGTGGGCCATCTCTCGCCCCCGGAACATGATCGTCACCTTGACCCGCGCGCCCGCGTTCAGGAACCGGACGACGTGGCCCTTCTTGGTCTCGTAGTCGTGTGGGTCGATCTTCGGCCGGAACTTGATCTCCTTGACCTCGACCCTGGCCTGCTTCTTCCGCGCCTCCTTGAGGCGGATGTCGCGTTCGTACTTGAACTTGCCGTAATCCATGATCCTCGCGACCGGCGGGTTCGCCTGCGGCGCGACCTCGACGAGGTCGAGATCGAGCTCCTGGGCCTGCCGCAGCGCCTCCTGCGTGGAGACGATGCCGATCTGGGCTCCGTCCGGACCCACCAGACGCACCTGCGCCGATCGGATCCGGTCGTTTATTCGTGGATCAGCCGAGACCCCGCATCACCTCCCGTCCGATGAAAAGGCACCGGGCGCATCCCGGTGCCTCCGGTGGAACACGGCGAACCGCTACGGAAAAGTATAGGTGCGGGTCCGTGGGGGTGTCGAGGTTCGGAACCGCCGCGCGTACCGAATCTAGACGGGCCGAACGTTGGCGGCCTGCTTGCCCTTGGGGCCGTCGACGACGTCGAACTCGACCGCCTGACCCTCGGTGAGCGAGCGGTATCCCTCGCCCTGGATCGCGGAGAAGTGAACGAACACGTCGTCCTGACCTTCACGCGAGATGAAGCCGAAGCCCTTCTCGTTGCTGAACCACTTGACGGTTCCCTGTTCTGCCAACCGATGCCTCCTGTTGCGTACCTCGCGTCGCGCGCTGCTCGAGCGCGTCGGCGGCGCGGAGCCTAGCACGGCCCTTCGACGCGCTCAATCCGTTCGCGCCCAGAGGACGGGGGGAGTTCACGGCTCACGCGACGGCATCACCAGTCCGGTTGCAGGGAGCGTCCGTAGTCATCCTCGAGGCGGAGCGTGTCGTCCTCGGTCGTGTAGCCGTAGGCGATCTCGAGCACGCGCCCACGAGCGTCACCATGGTTGGTGATGCGGTGCGTCGTCTCGGCGGAGACGATGAACTCCTCGCCGGGCGTCGCCTCGACGACCTTGTTTCCGATCTGGACGGTCAATCCCGGGTCGAGCACGATCCACATCTCGTCGCGCAGCTGGTGGTAGTGAACGCTCGTCTCCTGTCCGGACTCGACAGTGATCACGCGCACGGAGCTCGGCTGGTTGAGCGCGTAGGTGACGACCTTGCCCCACGGCTTGTCGACGATCATCCGCCCGCTTCCTTCGGGAACTGCTCGAGCACGGATGCCATCTCCATGGCAGCCATCGCCGCGTCCCAGCCTTTGTTCCCGTGCTTTCCGCCTGAGCGGTCCATGGCCTGCTCGAACGTGTCGGTCGTGAGGACGCCGAAGATGACCGGCACCCCGGTCTCGTCGGCGGCGGCTCGGATGCCGTTCGCCGCCTGCCCGGCGACGTGCTCGAAATGCGCGGTCTCGCCCCGGATCACGGCACCCAGACAGATCACGGCGTCGTACCGGGACGCCGCCGCATGCCGAGCCGCAGTCGGCAGCTCGAAGGCGCCAGGAACCCACGCTACGACCAGGTCATCTTCGTCGACGCCGTGCGCGCGGAGGCATTCGATCGCGCCGGCGAGCAGCTTGCCGGTAACGATCTCGTTGAACCTGGAGACGACGAGCGCGAACCGTCGACCACGAGCCAGGAACTCGCCGCGGATCTCCCTCACCTGACCTCCTCGGCACGCAGGGCCTCGAGCCCGTCGAGCAGGTGACCGAGCTTCTCGCGCTTCGTCCGCAGATACTCGATGTTGCGGGCGTTCGGATGCGTCTCGAGCGGAACGCGCTCGACGATCGACAGCCCGTATCCCTCAAGGCCCGCGCGCTTGGAGGGATTGTTGGTGAGGAGCCTCATGCTTCGAACTCCGAGGTCGACGAGGATCTGCGCCCCGATGCCGTAGTCGCGTGGATCGGCAGGGAACCCAAGCTCCACGTTCGCTTCGACGGTGTCGCGCCCTCGCTCCTGGAGCTGGTACGCCCGGAGCTTGTGGGTGAGGCCGATCGCCCGGCCCTCGTGGCCTCGTATGTACAGAACGACGCCGCGACCGTCTTCACCGATCTGCTCGACCGCGGAGCGGAGCTGTTCGCCGCAGTCGCATCGAAGCGACGCGAACACGTCCCCCGTGAGGCATTCCGAGTGGACACGGACGAGGATCCGCTCACCGTCGCCGACCTCGCCGAGGACGAGCGCGACGTGAACGCGCCCGTCGACGAGGCTCTCGTACGTGTAGGCCGTGAACTCGCCGTGCTCCGTGGGGATGACCGCTGCGGCAGTTCGATCCACGAGCTGCTCCCGACGCCGCCGGTACTCGATCAGGTCGGCGATCGAAATGATCTTGAGGTCGTGGTCGTTCGCGACGCGGACAAGCTCCGGCAGCCGCGCCATCGTCCCGTCGGTGTGCAGCACCTCGCACAACGCTCCAGCCGGGTACAGGCCGGCGAGCCGCGCGAGATCCACGGCCGCCTCGGTGTGACCGGCACGCCGAAGCACCCCGCCCTCCTGCGCCATCAGCGGGAACACGTGGCCGGGCATGCGAACGTCGTCGGATCTCAGGTCGGG
>DASUQY010000251.1:0-7106 GCA_036280315.1 Actinomycetota bacterium | reverse complement strand
GCGCGCACGCCGTCGGTCGAACGGGGTATCGGCGCATCCAGACCCCGGTGCTACCATCGCGCAGGGCTTCGAGCGTCGATCCGACGCCCGGGCCCCGAAGCATTCCCGCAGGTATCTGAGCCGAAAGGAGCGCACCTCTGGCCGCCGACCCGGCGCCGCCCTATCGGCGGCTCCTCCGCGGGCCCGCCATCTACATCCTGGTCGGGCTGGTGGGCCTGTGGCTGTTCCTGGCGCTCGCCAATCGCGAGAGCCGCGCCGACGAGCTCACGTTCTCTGAGTTCCAGGACCGGGTCGCGAGCGGCGAGGTCGACACGGCGACGTTCCTCCTCGGTGACGGCACGATCCGCGGCGAGCTCTCGGATGGGTCCACCTACGAGGTCGCGTACGTCGAGGGAACGCAGGAGACGCTCACTGCCCAGCTCGAGTCCGAGGGCGTCGATGTCTCGGCCGATCCGCAGCGCGGCTCCGCGCTCCTCGGGTTCCTGTTCCAGCTGATCCCGGTGATCCTGATCGTCGGCGCCTTCATCTTCATCATGAATCAGTCGCAGGGCGGCGGCGGACGGGTGATGCAGTTCGGCAAGGCGCGCGCGAAGCTCGTCAGCAAGGACCAGCCGAAGACGTCGTTCCAGGACGTCGCGGGCGTCGACGAGGCGATCGAGGAGCTGCAGGAGGTCAAGGAGTACCTGCAGAACCCCGCCAAGTTCCAGGCGATGGGGGCGAAGATCCCGCGCGGCGTGCTGCTGTTCGGGCCGCCGGGGACCGGGAAGACGCTGCTCGCGAGAGCCGTCGCGGGCGAGGCCGGAGTTCCGTTCTACTCGATCAGCGGTTCGGACTTCGTCGAGATGTTCGTCGGCGTCGGCGCCGCGCGCGTGCGCGACCTGTTCGAGCAGGCCAAGCAGAACGCGCCGGCGATCGTGTTCATCGACGAGATCGACGCCGTCGGTCGTCACCGCGGCGCCGGTCTCGGCGGCGGTCACGACGAGCGCGAGCAGACGCTGAACCAGCTCCTGGTCGAGATGGACGGGTTCGATCAGCGGACAGCGGTGATCCTGATGGCTGCGACGAACCGGCCGGACATCCTCGATCCCGCGCTGCTGCGGCCCGGGCGCTTCGACAGGCACGTGACGATCGACCGTCCCGACCTCGAGGGTCGCAAGGGCATCCTCCGAGTGCACGCCCGGGGCAAACCGTTCGAGGAGGGCGTCGACCTCGACGTGGTCGCCAAGCGCACGCCCGGGTTCACCGGCGCCGACCTTGCGAACGTCATCAACGAGGCGGCGCTCCTCGCCGCGCGCTGGGGCAAGCGGGCGATCGGGGCGAAAGAGGTCGAGGAAGCGATCGATCGCGTCATGGCCGGTCCCGAGCGCAAGTCGCGCGTCATGAGCGAGCGCGAGAAGCGTGTCATCGCCTATCACGAGGGGGGCCATGCTCTCGCCGCGCACGTGCTGCCGAACACCGACCCCGTGCACAAGATCAGCGTGATTCCGCGCGGTCGCGCGCTCGGCTACACGCTCACGCTCCCCGAAGAGGACAAGTTCATGATGACGCGCGAGGAGCTCGCAGATGAGCTGGCCATGCTTCTCGGTGGGCGAGTCGCGGAGGAGCTCATCGTCGGCGACGTGACGACCGGCGCCGCGAATGACATCGAACGTGCCACGAAGGTGGCGCGACAGATGGTGACCGAGTACGGGATGAGCGACATCATCGGGCCGCTGACCCTGGGACAAAAGCAGCACGAGGTGTTCCTGGGTCGTGACTTCCAGGCGCAGCCGGACTACTCCGACCAGGTCGCGTTCGAGATCGACAATGAGGTCCGCCGGCTGATCGACGAAGCGCACGACGAGGCGCTCGACATCCTTCAGGAGCATCGCGAGAAGCTCGACCAGCTCGCCGGGATCCTGATCGAGCGCGAGACGCTCGAACGCGATGAGGTGGAGCGGTTCCTCTCCGACGTGCCGAAGCGCTCGCCCCGCGACCTCGCGGTGCGGGGCGCCGGCCTCGCCATCTCGCGCCGGGCGATCCGCACGGGTGGTCAACCCCCGACGCCGGGCACGATCCCCCCGAACCCCGTCGGTTAGCCTCTCCGTCGATGACGGAGCGGTGGGCCACCTTCGATTGCTACGGAACGCTGATCGACTGGATGGGTGGCATCCGCGACACACTCTCGGACCTGTGGCCGGAGCACGACGCCGACCTGCTGCTCGGCGCGTACCACGAGATCGAACCCGAGGTTCAGCACGGCCGTTCGATCTCGTATCGCGAGGTGCTGACCGAGTCGCTCGAGAAGCTCGCTCGACGTGAACGGCTCCGGCTCGACGATGACGAGCACGCGGCGCTCGCCGACTCGCTTCCGACCTGGCAGCCGTTCCCCGAGGTGCCCTCGTCGCTCTCGGAGCTCCGCGACCGTGGTTGGAAGATCGCCATCCTTTCGAACACCGATCCGGACCTGCTCGACGCGTCGCTCGGGCTGATCGGCGTTCCCGTCGACGTGCGCGTTACGGCCAGTGAGGCCGGTTCGTACAAACCGGCGCACGGTCACTGGGACCGGTTCTTCGAGACGACGAACGTCGACCGAGCGCGACACGTGCACGTCGCGGCCTCGATCCTCCACGACATGCGACCTGCATCCGAGCTCGGGCTCACGGCGGTATGGATCAACCGGATGCACGAGACCTCCGACGCGCCGCGCGCGGCCGAGCTGCCCGACCTGACGAAGCTCCCCGATACGCTCGAGGACCTCATCCCGGTGCAGGGGTAGCGATGGCGGAGATCGATCACAAGAAGGTCGAGGAAGGCGTTCGGCTCATCCTCGAGGGCGTGGGCGAGGACCCGGACCGCGACGGCCTGACGGACACGCCGCGACGCGTGGCGGACATGTACGAGGAGATCCTCTCCGGCATCGACGTCGATCCGACGCCGCTCGTTTCCGTCGTCCCGGGAGCGGACTTCGACGAGATGATCATGGTGAAGGACATCCCGCTGACGGCGCTGTGCGAGCACCACATGCTGGCCTTCAACGGCAAGGCCCACGTCGCGTACATCCCCAACAAGGACGGCCGGATCACCGGGCTGTCGAAGATCGCGCGCGTCGTGGATGTGCTGTCGAAGCGGCTGCAGGTGCAGGAGCGGCTGACGACCGAGATCGCCGACACGATCGAGAAGGCGCTCGAGCCGCGGGGTGTATTCGTCTTGATCGAGGCCGAACACCTGTGCATGACGATGCGGGGAGTCAAGAAGCCGGGTTCGATGACGGTGACCTCGGCCGTGCGCGGCCTGTTCCGCAGTGACGCGCGAACCCGCCAGGAGGCGCTCCACCACATCGGCAAGGCATAGCGCTCTCCAGAAACCCGTCTGTGTCTTCCGAACCCTCCCCTCTGCACTGAGTAGGTCGCTCCTGTAACGCGTGGCTACGATGGCCACGTGGGTGGCCCAATCTGGAGCGTTGGCGATCGGGCATTCGACTGTTCCGAGCGGACGCTCGTCATGGGGATCCTGAACGTCACGCCGGACTCGTTCTCCGAGGGCGGCCAGTTCTTCGACCGCGATGACGCGGTGAAGCACGCCGTTGAGATGGTCGCGGACGGCGCCGACATCGTGGATGTCGGTGGGGAGTCGACCCGGCCTGGGTCTGACCCCGTGCAAGTCGACGAAGAGATCGAGCGCGTCTCCACCGTGATCGAACGTCTCGCCGACGAGGTCCCGCGGATCCCAATCTCGATCGACACACGCAAGGCCGCCGTCGCCGCGAGCGCGCTCGAGGTCGGAGCGACGATCGTGAACGATGTCTCCGCCGGCGCGGACCCGGCGATGTTCGATGTCGTTCGCGAGCACGACGCCGCGGTCGTTCTGATGCACATGAGGGGCGAGCCGAAGACGATGCAGGAGGCGCCGACCTACGAGGACGTCGTCGGCGAGGTGCACGAGTTCCTGCGCGAACGGATCGAGGCGGCCGAGTTCGCCGGCATCGATCCCGAACGCATCGCGATCGATCCCGGCATCGGGTTCGGCAAGGACCTCGGGCACAACCTCGAGCTCATGCAGCGCGTCGACGCGTTCCTCGACCTGGGTCGTCCGCTACTCGTCGGGCCGTCGCGGAAGCGTTTCATCAGCGCGATCCTCGACCTGCCCGAGGACCAGCGAGTCGAGGGAACGATCGGCGCCGTCGCATGGATGGTCGCACGGGGCGCGCACGTCGTGCGAGTGCACGACGTGCGCGAGGTGGTCCGCGCCGTCCGCCTAGTCGACGCGATCGCCAGGGGGCACGCATGACGTGGATCGACAAGCGGCGCGTCCAGGTCTCCGGTGGCGATTTCGCCGTCGTCGACGAGGGAGACGTCGACGCGCCGCCGGTCGTCCTCCTGGCCGGCGGAATGACCTCGTCGTACGCCTGGCGCCGGTTGCTCCCGTTGCTGTCGCCATTCATGCACGTGATCGCGCCGGATCTGCTCGGCTCCGGCGACTCCGAGGCCGCCGATGGCGCGGACCTCCGGCTGCCGTCCCACGCCGATCACGTTCGAGAGCTCCTCCGAACTCTCGGCGTCGAGCGGTTCGCCGCCGTGGGTCACGGTCAGGGCGGAGGCGTCGCACAGCTCCTCGCGCTCGACGGCAACGTCGACGCGCTCGTGCTGATCGACGTCATCGCGTTCGACGCATGGCCCGCGCAGCGGGTGCGCGAGCTCAATACTCGACTCGATCAGCTCGACGCCAAGGACGTCGAGACGTGGCTCAGCGAAATGCTCGACGCCGGGACGAAGCGCGCGCAGCTCACCACCGCCGACGTGCACGAGTACATCAGACCGTTTGCAGGTCCTGGCGGGCTCGAGCGGTTCCGCCGCGTCGCGGCGTCGTTCGACGGCGAAGGGTTGACCGATCTCGAGCCGCGATTCGCAGGGCTCGAGATTCCCGTGTTCATCCTGTGGGGTGAGGACGACACGTTCGTCACGCCCGAGAACGCGGAGCGGCTCGCCGACGTCCTTCCGTGGTCCTCCGTCGCGCTCCTCCCGGGATGCGGCCACTTCCTGCTCGAGGACGCAGCCGACACGGTCGTGCCGCTGATCTTCAAGTGGCTCCAGAGGCAATACCTGAAGGTCGAGCACCGTCACGAGGCCGATGCCGGGCCGGTCGTCGTATCGCTCGGGCGGCGACCGCCCGGAGAGGACTAGCGCAACGTGTCGACGTCACGTCTGTTCCTCACCGGGATCAGGGCGTCCGGGCATCACGGCGCCAATCCCGGTGAGAAAGATCAGGCACAGGACTTCGTCGTCGATCTGGACGTCGAGGTCGACGTCACTGCCGATCGGATCGGCGGAACGTCCGATTACCGTCAGCTGATCCGAACGGCGCGTGAGACGGTTGTGCGCGAGCGGTTCGACCTGCTCGAGTCGATCGCGAACGCCGTCGCCGAGGCCGTCGCGGCGCGGCCAGGCGTCGTCCGCGCTACAGCTGTCGTCCACAAGCCCGCCGCCGCCCGTTCGAACGACGTCGAGGGTGTCGCGGCGGCAGCCACCGCCGAACGCGACTGACCGGGCGCATGGCCGAACGGGCCTATCTGGCGCTCGGTTCGAACCTCGGCGATCGGCTCGCTACCCTCCAGCGAGCGGTCGAGCTTCTCGACGCGCGCCCGAGCATCGATGTGGTTCGCTCCTCACGCGTCTACGAAACGGAGCCGGTCGGCCCGCCGCAGCCGCCGTACCTCAATGCCGTGATCGAAGTGCGAACCGACCTCGAGCCGCGCGAGCTCCTGAAGGGGTGCCTCGCCGTCGAAGCCGAGCTCGGACGTGTGCGAGCCGAGCGATGGGGTCCGCGCACGATCGACATCGATGTGTTGACGTATGACGAGCGCGAGATCGACGAGCCCGACCTCGAGATCCCTCACCCGCGTATGCACGAGCGCGCGTTCGTCCTGATCCCGCTGTCCGATCTCACGGCCGACCCGGGATTGCCGGGCGGGCGCCGGCTCGACGAAGTCCTGCTCCCTCCCGACGCGATGTTCGGCGTTCGACCGTTCGCTCCGGCGCTTCGAGTCGAGCGATGACCCGCCAGGACGAGCCCGTCGAGGGACGAACCCGACGCGGCGGCCAGCTCGTCGTCATCGGCGTCGGTGTCACATTGCTGCTCGCCCTGCCGTCGTTGTACGGCCTGATCTCGGGCGACACCCCAGCGCCGCGGCGAGCGACGACGAGCCGTCCAACGCGCCCGAACGAGCCCGCACCGGTCGACCCACAAGTGCACGGACGCCTGGTGTTCACGGCATCGGCCGCGCGGCAACAACGGCTGTGGGCTTTCGACCTGCGGAGCGGTGCCCTCATCGAGGGCCCGCTCGTCCCGGCCGTCGAAGAGCTGTGGATCACGAACCAATCACCTCAAAGCATCGTGATCGTCGCCGACGGCGGCGGCGCCGAAGGCGTCGCGTATGTCATAAATGGACTTTCGCCGGATACGGAGCCCGTCGAGATCGCGCGCGGCGACGTCATCTCGCTCGCGACCGACGGGCGGGCACTGATCGTCGGGCGAACGGAACCCGCCGGGAGCGACGCCCCCCGGTGCGAGCCGCATACCTACACGCTCCACCGCGTCGATCTCGACACCGCCGAGGAGGTCCTGGTGCTGCGTGGTCATGAGGATTGCGGGAACCTCGTCTCGGCGACGCTGCATCGCGACATGGCCGTCGCATCGTTCGTCGATCACGGCCGCGTCGAGGTCCGATCGATCTGGCCGACCAACGTGTCGACGCTGTTCCCCGATCTCGCGCACGTGTCGGTCTCGCCGCGCGGCACGTTCCTGTTCGTCGATCCGGTCGGCGGGTTGGACGGGCTCGGCGTGTGGCCGCAACGTCCAACCGGCCGGATCCTCGTGTGGCCGCAATCCGGGCGTCCGCGTCCGCTCGTGAACGGCGATCCCCTCGTCTCGGAGCGGGTCGTCGTGTGGTCGCCGGACGGTGGCTACGTCGTCGTGAACGGGTTCATCGGGGGCAGCCGCGGGATGTGGCTCGTGTACGTTCCGGCTGGAACGGCGGAGCTGCTCCTCCCGCCAAACTCGTTCCCGCGGCGACCTGCGTTCTCCGGCGCCGCCTTCGACGACGCCGGCGATGTCTTCGCCGGGCGTCC
>DASUQY010000250.1:0-3658 GCA_036280315.1 Actinomycetota bacterium | reverse complement strand
GAGCGCGTTCGCACAGACGAGTGGTGGCCCCGAGTGGCCGCAGTTCCAGGGCGGGCCCGAACATCGTGGCGTATCGGAGAGCGGCCCGGCACCTCCCTATCGAACCCGGTGGACGTTCACCAGTCCGGACGGATCGGGGCTCTCTAGCGCCGTCATCGTCGATGGCCTGGCGATCTCCGTCGGCCGCGCATCTGTCTACGCGGTCGACGTCGCGACGGGCGAGGTGGCGTGGGACGTCGCTCGCGCCGACGGAGCGGTCTCGTCCCCGGCGATCGCGTCTGGGAGGCGGCTCACGTTGCTGTACGTCGACGGGGGAGCTTCGACGACACCGTCGCCGTCGCCCACGCCCGTGGATGAGTCGCCCTCACCGTCACCGGACAACGAGACCGAGGGCGCCGGCTCTTCCCTCGTGGCGATCGGTCTGGAAGATCAACGTGAGGTGTGGCGTGTGCCGCTCGGTGCCGAGTCTCGAAGCGGAGTCACGGTCGACGGCGACATCGCGTATGTCGGAGACCAGGACGGAACGCTCTACGCCGTCGACGTCGCGGACGGCACGGTGCGATGGACGAGCGAGATGCCCGGACGCATCGACATCTCGATCGCAGCGTCGGACGGCCGCGCCGTGGCGATCTCGCGCAACGATGACTCGCGTCGGGTCGTCATCGCCGCCCACGACGCCGACGACGGCGAACGCTTGTGGCAGATCACGCCGCAGCTGAGCGCGACCGCGGCTTCATCCGCGGCGCTCACCGAAGACGCCGTGATCGTTGGCCTAGCGGATCGGCTCGTTCGCGCGTTCGGCGTGGATGACGGAGAGGAGCGCTGGTCCTCGCTGGCGCTTCAGCTGTTCTCACCGCTCACGGCGCCCGCGGTGGGCGAGGACGCAGTGTACGTCGCGGACATCGGCGGGGGGCTGTATCGGCTCGATCCCGAAGACGGCGATCGTGGATGGAGCTTCCAGTTCAACGAGGTCGTCGTGCGCAGTTCGCCCGTGATCATCGATCGCTGGGTGCTGCTCGGGCTCAACGATGGCCGACTGGTGGCCGTGGATGCGGCGTCCGGTCGACTCAACTGGCAGAGTGCCCCGTCGCAGGGGCTCGCCGGCACGATCGCCGTCTCGTCCGAGGCGATCGTGGCGGTGAGGGGAGGCAACGACCCGGGACTCGTCGCGTTCGAGAACGACCCCGATGGCCAACTGATCAACGAGCCGTCGCCCACCGAGCTCGAGGCGGGCACGACGCTGAGCCGTATCGCGGCCGCCAGCGTCATCGTGCTCGCCGCGGCGCTCGTCCCAGGGGTCCTGATCCGCCGCCGCATGGGTGATCGGGCGCTCGTCGCCGCCGATGCCGTCGAGGAAGACGAGCGAGAGGACCAAGCGTGAGCTCGCGGAAGGGACGGCGACGAACCGGCCCCGCCGCGAACGACGGCCGGCCCGCGCCCGCGGCGGATGCAGACGACGTTCGCGCCGCCGACCGACCTCGAGGCCTGTTCGGCGGCGCGCTGTTCGGCTCCGGTCCGTCGCCGTTGCCGCCGCTCGGGCGCTCCCTGGGGCGGGGGCTCCTCGCCGTCGCGTCACAGCCGGCGCTGGTGGGGCTGGCGATCGCGCTCGTGGTCGCGGCGTGGATCGGCCTGATCATGCTCGGCTTCGAGGGCTCGCCCGGCCGGATGGTCGACCTGCTCGCGATGCCGCCGATCAGTACGTACTTCGACCTCGGAACCGGCGCGAGCGTCTTCGGGTTCGGCTCGTCCTTCCTCGTGTTCACCGGCCTCGCTCTGCTGCTGCGTGCGATCATCACGTCGCTGCTGACCGGCATGATCCTCGAGTCGCTGGAGGCTGGCCGAGTGACGCTCGCCGGCGCGATCCTCGGACTGCGCGCCTTCCCGACTGCGCTCGCCGTCGCGGTGCTGTCGTTCAGCCTGATCGTCGCGGGGAACATCGTGTTCCCCATCCTCGGGCCGGGGATCGGGTTCCTCGGCTTTGTGGCCGCGCTCGTCGCGGGCCTGTTCTTCCTGGGATTCGCCCCCGCCGCTGCGATCCGGGAGGGGCGAGGCGTCACCGAGTCGCTCCGGCGATCGGGACGCGCCGCGATGCTCCCGGGGGGGCGGCATCTCCTGCTGTGCACGCTCTATTTCTTCCTGGCGCTTCCCGTCGTGGTCGGATTCGCCCCCGGCGGGGGCGAGATCACCGCGAATCCATCTCTGGTGACGTGGGTGTTCGTGCTGGGCGTGAACGTCCTTCACGTGGCGTTCATGGCCGCGTTCGCGTACCGGTGGGTGATCGCCGAGCCCAACGTGCCGGAGCAACCCGTCCCGCGGCGGCGGCAGGCGGCCCGAGCGTCGGCCGGAGCGCGCGGGCGGCGGTAACCCCGCGCGCATCGTCGCTGCTAGACTGCCCTCTGCCGGCGCCCAAAGGCGCCGAGCTCACACGTCCGAGGAGTCCTCGCGGGGTCCCGGCAACGGGCCGCGGCGGGCAGATCCGGGCGGAGGATGCAACCAGAAGGAGGAACATCGTGCCCGTCGTCACTAGACGGGAGCTCCTCGAGGCGGGCGTTCACTTCGGGCACCAGACGAGACGCTGGAACCCGAAGATGGGCCGCTACCTGTACGGGGAACGCTCCGGCATCTACATCGTGGACCTCGAGAAGACCCTGTCGGGCCTCGAGGAGGCATACGGATTCGTCCGCGACGTCGGTCGGCGGAACGGCGTCGTGCTGTTCGTCGGGACGAAGAAGCAGGCGCAAGAGGTCATCGCGGAGAGCGCCACGCGCGTCGGCATGCCGTACGTCACGACCCGGTGGCTCGGCGGCATGCTCACGAACTTCCAGACGGTCTCGCGCCGGCTGCTCCGGCTGCGCGAGCTACGCGAGATGGAGCGGACGGGCGCCTTCGACTACCTGCCGAAGAAGGAGGCCATCCGACTCCGGCACGAGAAAGAGAAGCTCGAGCGGAACTTGGGCGGGATGCAGAGCCTGGAGCGTCTTCCCGACGCCGTCTTCGTCATCGACACCAAGAAGGAGCACATCGCCGTGAACGAGGCGCGCAAGCTCGGCGTGCCCGTCATCGCCATCGTCGACACGAACTGCGACCCCGACGAGGTCGACTTCGTGATCCCCGGCAACGACGACGCCATCCGTTCGGTTGCCCTTGTCACGAGGATCGTCGCCGACGCGCTCGCCGAAGGCCGGCAGATCGGGCGTGAGGCCGTCGTCACCCGGGCCACAGGCCCGGAGATCGAGCCAGAGCCCGAGCCGGCTACCCCCGCCATGCAGGCCGCGACGCCAGAGGCGACCGACTGATGGCCGATATCCCGGCGACGCTCGTCAAGCAGCTCCGCGACATGACCGGCGCGGGGATGATGGACGCCAAGCGCGCCTTGCAAGACGCGGACGGCGACGTCGACAAGGCCACGGTGCTACTCCGCGAACGGGGCCTGGCCTCGATCGGCAAGCGTGCCGGTCGCGTCGCTAACCAGGGGCGGATCGAGTCGTACATCCACTTCAACAACACAGTGGGCTCACTCGTCGAGGTCAACTGCGAGACCGACTTCGTCGCCAACACCGACGAGTTCCAGCAGCTCGCCGCCGATCTCGCGCTCCACGTGGCGAGCCCGGCGGCGCCCCGGTGGCTGAGCCGCGACGACATCCCGGCCGACGTCCTG
>DASUQY010000249.1:0-4831 GCA_036280315.1 Actinomycetota bacterium | reverse complement strand
CGCGAGGGAGAGCGCGGCATCGGCCTGTTCCTGATCCTGGACGGGCAGGCGCGGGTGACGATCGGCGGCAAGACGAAGGCCAAGCTGGGCCCGGGCGACTTCTTCGGCGAGGTCGCACTCCTCGACGGTGGACCGCGCACGGCGACCGTCACGGCCGTGACGCCGCTCCGGCTCGTCGGGATCACGGGGTGGGTGTTCCGCGGGCTGTTGATGGAGCACCCGTCGATCGCGCTCAAGACCCTCGAGGCCGTCGCGGGTCGCCTCCGCGCGGTGTCGAAGGAGCCCGTCTAGCGCACTTCAGAGCGTGGACGACGTCCCGGACGAGGTGCGGCGCCTCGCGGCCGAACGTCGGCAACGCCGCGACCAGAAGGACTTCGCAGCCGCGGATGACCTCCGCGACCGGATCGGCGCGCTCGGCTATCGCGTCGTTGACGGACCCGCCGGTTCGACGATCGAGAGGATCGCACCGCCGGAGAGGACCCGACGCCGCGCGCACGATGTCCCGAGCGTCTTCGACGACCCGGCCGTCGCGGACGTCACTGTTCAGTGGCTGGTGGAGGGTTGGCCGGAGGACGTCGCGCGTGGGCTTGATGCCTTCCGCACAATCGCCGGCGATCGCACCATTCAGTATGTCGTCGTCGACCTGACCGAGACCGATCCGTCGACGTACGGCCCCGATGTCGAGGTCGTGCCGCTCGAGCTCGGAACCGGATGGGCCGCCGGTCGGAACGCGGGACTTCGCCGTTCTGTCGGGCGCCTCGTCCTGGTCGTCGACGGCTCGATCGAACCCACCGGCGATGTGCTCGGTCCACTCGAGTCGGCGCTCGCGGACCCGAGCGTCGGAGTAGCGGGGCCATTCGGCATCTCGACGAACGACCTCCGAGACTTCCACGAGAGCGAAGGTCCGGACGTCGACGCCATCGAGGGATACCTCATGGCTTTCCGTCGGGACGTGATCCGCGACGCCGGACTGTTCGACGAGAAGTTCACGTGGTACCGCACCGCGGACATCGAGCTCAGCTTCCGGCTGAAGGACGCCGGGTATCGCGCGGTCGTCGTCGACGTACCGGTCGACCGACACGAGCACCGCGTGTGGGCGTCCACGTCCCTCTCGGAACGCGACCGGCTATCGAAGCGGAACTTCTATCGGTTCCTCGATCGGTTCCGCGACCGGTTCGACCTGCTCGTCGAGCCGCCGGTTGCGCAGTGACTGCAACGGACAGTGCGCGAATGCCGCCCGAGGCGAACCCGCGCTAGCCGTTCGCCGGTGGCTGCAGCACGATGTCCGGTCCGGTCGTCACCGTCTCGCGCCCGACGCGCCCGTTGCCCGTCATCTCGCGCCGAAGCTCCTCGACCGTCGGGATCGGCTTCGAACCCTCGAAGTAGGCATGCAGGTCGGGGCCGTCGATCACCTCGGTCAGGATGAGGATCCGCGACATCTTCTCCAGGAAGTCGTGGTGCTCGTTCAGGACCTGGATCGCCCGGTCGTGCGCCTCGGCAACCAGGCGCTTGATCTCGTCGTCGACGAGTGAGGCGAGATCGTCCGAGAGCTCCGGCGCGGCGCCGGGGAACAGCAGGCGACCCTCAGACCCGCGGAACCCGTCGCGGCCGAACGACAGCGGGCCGACCCTCTGGCTCATCCCGTACTCAACGACCATCGCGCGTGCGATGTCCGTTGCACGTTCGAGGTCGTTCTGCGCGCCGGTCGAGATGACGTTGTCGAACAGGATCTCCTCGGCCGTTCGCCCACCGAGCAACACGGCGAGCCGGTCCTTCAGTTCGGGTTCCGTGAGCAGGTAGCGATCCTCGAGCGGGCGCTGCATGGTCATGCCGAGCGCTGCGGCGCCCCGCGGGATGATCGACACGCGGTGAACCGGGTCAGCCGTGGGCGCCGTCAGCGCCACGAGCGCGTGCCCCATCTCGTGGATGGCGACCCGCTCCTTGTCCTTCTCGGACATCACGCGGCTCTTCCGTTCGAGGCCGGCGACGGTTCGATCGATCGCCTCCTCGAGCTCGATCATCGTCACGGCGTCTTTCTCCTTGCGAGCGGCAAGCAACGCGGCCTCGTTCACGACGTTCGCCAGGTCGGCGCCGGTGAACCCCGGCGTTCGCGCCGCGAGGATCCGAAGCTCGACGCTCGGATCGAGCGCGACCCCGCGGACGTGGACCTTGAGGATCTCCTCGCGGCCTCTGAGGTCGGGCTGGTCGACGACCACCTGGCGGTCGAACCGTCCAGGCCGCACGAGCGCGGGGTCGAGGACGTCGGGGCGGTTGGTCGCCGCCATGATGATGACGCCCTTCTGGGAGTCGAACCCGTCCATCTCGACCAGGAGCTGGTTCAGCGTCTGCTCGCGCTCGTCGTGCGCTCCGAAGCCGGCGCCGAGCGCCCCGCCGCGGCCCTTGCCGATCGTGTCGATCTCGTCGAGGAACACGAGCGCCGGGGCCTTCTCCTTGGCCTGCTGGAACAGCTCGCGGACGCGAGCGGCGCCGAGGCCGACGAACATCTCCACGAACTCAGAGCCTGACATGAAGAAGAACGGCACGTTCGCTTCGCCCGCCACGGCGCGCGCGAGCAGCGTCTTGCCGCACCCCGGCGGGCCGAGCAGCAACGCACCCTTCGGGATCCGGCCACCCAGCCGCTGGTACTTCTTCGGGTTGCGCAAGAACTCGACGAGCTCCTTCAGCTCTTCCTTCGCCTCGTCGACGCCGGCGACGTCCGCGAACGTCGTCTTCATCTCCTTGCGGTCGTAGATCCGCACGCGGTTCCGCCCCAGGTTGAGCGCCGCTCCTGCCTGCGCCCCGCTCATCCGGCGAATCAGGAAGAACCACAGCAATCCGAACAGCAGCAGCGGCGCGACCCATCCGATGAGCAAGCTGCCCAGCGGGTTCGGCGTGACACCGGTATAGGCGACGCCGTTCTCGTCGAGAAGGTCGGTGAGTTCCGTCGTCCCCTGGAGGATCGGCGGGATCGTCGTCGTGAACGGGTCACCGTCGTCCGGACCCTCGATCCGGCCGCTCACCGACGTCTGCGAGATCTCGAGCGTGCCCTCGATGCGGTCGGCCTCGACGTGCCCGAGGAACTCCGAGTATTCGAGCGCGTTCGGCCTGGGTGTCGCGATGTAATTGAACAGGAACAGCAGCAGGAGGAACCCGATGACGAGCACCCAGGGCGAGGTGCGCATGCGGCGCGGCTCTCCCGATGAGCCGCCGCCGAGGTCGAACCCCTGCCAGCGACCGCGTCGCTCGTTGTTGTCGTTCGCCATGAGGCCCCATCTTCCCATCGCCCCTCCCATAGCGACAGCGCCCGAACGGACCTCGACGGCGGGGTGGGAGTGACGGCATGCGGGATACTGTTCGGGATGTCGTCGCCTGCGGATACAGGAAGTCGCGTGGCTCGCGGCCAGGCGCCGCCTGAGGACCCGGCCGTTCGCGCGCGTTTCGAGCGCGACGCCCTCCCGCTGCTCCCGAACCTCTACGGGGCCGCGCTCCGCCTCACCCGCAACCCTCAGGACGCCGAGGACCTCGTGCAGGAGACATTTCTCCGCGCGTATCGAGGTTTCGCGGGGTTCGAGGAGGGGACGAACCTCCGTGCGTGGATGTACAGGATCTTGATGAACACGTTCATCAACACCTACCGCAAGCGCCAGCGCGAGCCGGTGACCGTTGGCGATGACGAGATCGAGGACTGGTACCTGTTCGATCGGCTCGGTGGGTCGGGTGTCGAGGCGTCCGCCGAGAGCGAGGTGCTCGAACGGCTCCCCGACGAGGACGTCCAGCGGGCGCTCGAGGCGCTCCCGGAGAACTTCCGAATGGCCGTCCTGCTCGCGGACGTCGAAGGGTTCAGCTACAAGGAGATCGCGGAGATCCTGGACATCCCGATCGGGACCGTGATGTCGCGGCTCCATCGGGGAAGGAAAGCGCTGCAGAAGGCGTTGTGGGAGACGGTACGGGAGCGTGGACTTGTCAGAGATTGAGTGTGAGCAGGCGCTGAGGCAGATCGAGCTCTACCTGGACGGGGAGCTCGCCGGTCTCGAGCGCGTCGACGTCGAGCGGCACATCGGCGGATGCTCGGACTGTTACGGGCACTCACAGTTCATGAGTCGCCTCAAGGAGATGCTGCGCGACAAGTGCGGCTGTTACGACGTCCCGCCCGGGGTCGCCGAGCGCGTTCGCGCGTTGTTCGCCGAGCGGGGCGATCCCTCGATCACGGCGTAACGAACTCGTGACGTCCCGACGCCGAATAGGCGGCGTGACCCGGGAAACGCCACCGCCACGCCGTGCCGCTCCCTCCGGCTCCCACGACGGGAACCGAACCTGCTCGTACCCCGGCTGTCGAACGCGCCTTTCCGTCTACAACGCGACCGACCGGTGTTGGCAGCACGCTGAGGTCGTCTTCCCGAACCACCGGGGAAAGCGCCAGCGCTCCGATCGGGGCTGAGCGTTTCCGGGTCGACCCCGGCGCGGACCTCGAGCGGGCGCGTCCATGACTAGGATTCGGCGCACCGCATGGACGAGCTGGGAACGATCCTCGGGGTGTGGGCCCATCCTGACGATGAGGCGTACCTCTCAGCGGGATTGATGGCGAGAGCCGTCCGGAACGGGTCGCGCGTCGCGTGCGTCACCGCGACGCGCGGCGAAGGCGGGTCGATGGACGAGGAACGCTGGCCCTCCGCCACGATGGGTGGAGTGCGCACCGCCGAGCTCGAGCGATGCCTGGCCGTCCTCGGCGTCGACGAGCATACGTGGCTCGACCTCCCGGACATCGACATGGACACCGGTCTTCCCGACAAGGGATACGCGCGCGTTCTGGAGATCGTCGCCGACGTTCAGC
>DASUQY010000248.1:0-2531 GCA_036280315.1 Actinomycetota bacterium | reverse complement strand
TCGCGCAGGTCGATGTGCGAGATCGTGCCGCGGATCGGATCCTGCTGGTAGTCCGCGAGGATCGATGGATGGACGGTCGTCTGCCCCTCGATGACGACGTCGAGGATCGCGTGCAGCCCCGACGGCCCGGTCATCACGGCGCGAAGCTCACGCTCCGGAACCACGATCGCGCGCGCGTGACCTTTCCCGTACAGCACGCCGGGAATGAACCCGTCCGCGCGCAACCGGCGCGTGCGTCGAGAGCCGCTGTCCTCGCGCTCGCGCACCTCCAGCTTCAACCTGTCTCCAGACACGGCGGCGGATTGTAGCCACGCGCAGGCGAGCCCGGTCTGAGTCGACCGCGAATCGCGGCCCCAGTCGACGCAGTCACGCGGCCGCGACAGCGGACGCCTTCAGGGATTTGCGCGATCGGAAGTCCGCGCGGAATCACGCGAAGCTGCAGTCGACACAGCGACGCGGCCGCGAAGCGGACGCCTTCAGGGATCTGCGCGGTCGGGAGTCCGCGCGAGCGGATTCCCGACCTGCGCCTAAAAGAGCTGGTTCTCGCCGCCGAAGATCGCCGAGACGGAATCGTCGGCGAACACGTTCATGATCGTCGCAGCGAGCAGCCCGGACACGCTCACGACGGTCAGGTTGTCCGGTTGCTGGCGCGCGTCGATGGGGACCGTGTCGGTCACGACGATGCCGGCGACGTCCTCCGCGGCCCCGAGCCGCTCGAGGCCCTCCTCGTTGAGGAGCGCGTGCGTTACGTAGATCCACACCTGACGCGCGCCCTGCTCGCGCAGTGCGCGCGCCCCGGCGATGAGCGTTCCGCCCGTGGTCGTGACATCGTCGCCCACGATGCACACCTTGTCGCGCACGCTGCCCGTCACCTCGGTCATGGACACCTCGTCCTGGCCGATCCGCGTCTTGTTCATGATCGCGAAGTCGGCGTCGATCATGTGCGCGAAGCGCACCGCGTACTTCGCACGGCCCGCGTCTGGGGCAACGGAGACGACGCCGCTCCCGCTGAACCCGAGGTCGCGGAAGTGGCGGGCGAAGAGCTGCTGTGCGGTCATGTGGTCGACCGGGATCGTGAAGAAGCCCTGGATCTGTCCGGCGTGGAGGTCCATCGTCAGCACGCGGTCGGCGCCCGCGCCCTGGATCATGTCGGCGAGAAGCCGGCTCGAGATCGGCTCGCGTGGCTTCGCCTTGCGATCCTGCCGCGAGTACGGGAACCACGGGATGACGGCGGTGATCCGCTTGGCCGACGCGAGCTTCGCCGCTTGGATCATGAACAGGAGCTCCATGATGTTCTGGTCGACGGGCCGGCAGCCGGTCTGGACGATGAAGACGTCCGCACCCCTGATCGACTCGCAGTAGCGGCAGTAGGTCTCGCCGTTGGCAAAGGTCGTGAGCTCGACCTCGCCCAACTCGACGCCGAGATGCTCGGCGATCCTCGCCGCGAGGCCGGGGTGCGAGCGCCCGGAGAACACCATCAGCCGCTTCTGCGGTGTCAGTGGTATTGCGTGGCCGGTCGTCACACCGGTGTCCGGAACGCCGCTCGCGTCCAGGCCCGGCAGCGTCTGCTCAATCGTTCCGCTTTCCACCGCGTCCTTCCTTGTTCTCCTGTCTCGCCCGGGCGATCGCCAGGGCGCCGGGAGGGACATCCTCTGTGATCACGGAGCCTGCTGCAATCCATGCGTCGTCGCCGATCGACACCGGGGCGACGAACGTATTGTCGACTCCCGTCCTGACGTTGCTGCCGATCGTCGTCCGCTTCTTGACGCGCGTGTGCTCCTGGTTGGCCGTGATGTTCCCCGCGGCGATGTTCGTGTCGGCACCGACGTCCGCATCGCCCAGGTACGTCAGATGCGGAACCTTCGTGCGCTCGCCGACGTGCGAGTTCTTCATTTCCACGAACGTTCCCGCTTTCGCACCGGCCTCGAGAACGGTGCCGGGACGGAGGTAGCAGAACGGACCGACGTCCACGCCTTCTCCGATCGTCGAGTCGACCACGACTGCGTGCGGTCCGATCTCGGCGCGCCCCGAGATCCGCGTCGCACCGCGAATCACCGTGAACGGGTGGATCACGGCGTCGGCCTCGATGATGGCGTCTGCGTCGATCCACGTACTCGCAGGGTCGACGATCGTGACGCCGGCGAGCATGTGCCCCTCGTTGACCCGGTCACGGAGTGCCGCGGCCGCAGCGGCCAGCTCGACTCGCGTGTTCACGCCTTCTGCCTCCACCGGATCGTCTCCCTTGTGCACTGCGACTCGGTTGCCGTCTTCGACCAGGAGCGCGACCGAGTCTGTCAGGTAGAGCTCGCCCTGCACGTTGTGCGGCGTCAGCCGGTCGAGCACCGGCCACAACCTATCTGCCCGGAACACGTAGATGGACGAGTTGACCTCGCGGACGGCGCGCTGTACGTCGTTCGCGTCCCGATACTCGACGATCGCCTCGAGCCGACCCTGCGGATCGCGGATGACGCGTCCGTACTCCTTTGCGTCCTCGGGTTCGAACGAGAGCACGGTCGCCGCAGCGCCTTCCC
>DASUQY010000247.1:0-2042 GCA_036280315.1 Actinomycetota bacterium | reverse complement strand
GGCGCTTCGAGACGAGCTTCGGTGGCTGGGCCGCTTGCTCGGCGACGTGCGCGACGCCGAGGTCCTTCGCGAACGTCTCCACTCTCAGGCGGGATGGATCGCCGCGGAGGACCGGCCGGTCGTCAATCTGCTGATCCGCAGGCTCCACGCGCGTCGCGACCGCGCTCGAGCGCGCTTGATCGAGCAGATGACGACCGACCGGTACCGCTCGCTGGGCCACGCGCTCGATGCTGCCGCGCGTGAGCCGGCCCTGCTCCCGGAGGTCGCGGCGGTGCCGGCGGACGTCGCGCTCCGCCCCGGACTGCAGGAGCTGTGGAAGCACCTCGACGCCGCGATCGAGCACGTCGTGACCGAGGGGGCGACGGATGAGGCGCTGCACGTCGTTCGGATCCGTTCGAAACGAGTTCGGTACGCCGCCGAGGCCGTGACGCCGGTGTTCGGAAAGCCCGCGCGTCGGTTCGCGAAGGCCGCGTCGGCGCTGCAGGACGTTCTTGGTGAGCATCAGGATGCCGTCGTCGCAGGAGCGTGGCTCCGCCGCGCCTCCGCGACGACCCCCGATGTAGCGTTCGTCGCCGGCGAGCTCGTCGCGCTCGAGGCGAGCGCTGCGCGCTCGGCTCGGGCGAAATGGCCGGCCGCCTGGAGATCGCTGTCCCGCAAGAAGTTACGCTTCTGGTCGTGACCGCCGGGAACGGCTCGAATGGCGAGCCCACGGGTTCGGGGCCGGAGACCTCGAACCCCAAGGAGATCGTCCGCGCCGCCGGCGGCATCGTCGTCGACGGCAACGGGGCCGACCGACGCATCGCGATCGTTCATCGCCCCAAGTACGACGACTGGACGCTGCCGAAGGGCAAGCTCCAGAACGGCGAGTCCGAAACGGACGCCGCGCTCCGAGAGGTGGAGGAGGAGACCGGGTTTCGCTGCAGGCTCGGCGACGATGTCGGAACGGTTACGTACGCCGATCGATACGGCCGCCCGAAGATCGTCCGGTACTGGACGATGACGCCGGAGGGCGGAACGTTCGCCCCGAGCAACGAGGTCGACGCGCTGCGGTGGGAACCGCCGCGAGAAGCCGTCGACCAGCTCACGTACCCACACGACCGCGAGCTCCTTCGCTCTGTCGTTCTGGCCGAGCCGAGGGCGCCCGTGTATCTGGTTCGGCACGCGAAGGCGGGCAGCCGGAACCGGTGGGAGCCACCCGACGAGGAGCGACCCATCACGCCCCGAGGCAGGAAGCAGGCGCGCCGTCTCGTCGAGCGGTTCGAAGGGCTCGACGTGGCGCGGATCGTCTCGAGCCCGTTCGTTCGGTGCGTCCAAACGGTCGAGCCACTGGCCCAGGCGCGAGGCATTCGTGTCGAGACCGTCCACGAGCTAGCCGAGGGTGTGGACCTCGAACGCACAGCTGGCCTGGTCCGTTCGCTCGACGGCCGACCGACCGTCCTGTGTGGCCACGGCCGCGAGATCGAGGCGCTCATCGACTCGTTCGAACTCGACGGCGCAACGGTCGAGGGCAAACGCGGGCTCGCCAAGGGCTCGGTTTGGGTGCTCGACCGCATGGACGGACGGGTCGTCGCGGCTCGCTACCTACCCGCGCCGTGACCTACCGCGGCGCTGAGGTCCAGCTGGCGATCTGTGTGACCGTTCGAAAGCCGATTCGCTTGTAGACGGCGGCGCCCACGCCGGCGGGCTCGGCCAGCAGGAACGCCTGCTCCGCGCGCGCCCTCCGCGCCTCACTCACGGCGCGTCGCGTGAGGGCGGTGGCGAGCCCCCGCCGCCGCGCGCTCGGATCGGTCGTGACGTGGTCGATGAACGCCACGCCGTCGAGGACGAGCAGCGCCGCGAGCGCCACGATCGCCCCTCGCTCGCGACCGACGAACCAACGACGACCGGCTGGGGCCAGTACGTCCCGTTCGACCTCCGCGAGCTGTGCCGCAACGTCGTTACCGGTGATGCCGAACCATTCGAGCGAGCGCCGGTAGAGGGTCCAGAACCCCTCCTTGAGATCGCCTTCCTCGATCCGTGGATCGGAGTCGTCGCCCGGACCG
>DASUQY010000246.1:0-5074 GCA_036280315.1 Actinomycetota bacterium | reverse complement strand
CTCCAAGCCGAGATGGCGTCGCACGGCCCGGACTGCGCCGAGTGCCGTCGCCTGGAGGCCGACGCCGACGAGGTCGCGGGCCGCCTCGCGTTCGCGGTCGACCCAGTCGCGCTGCCCGAGGGATTCGAGGATCGCGTCCTGGCGACGGCGACGCGAGAGGCAACCGGAACTGCGGAGGCTGCAACGCGCGTGCTGCCGCGGCGAAAGCCGACCGGTCCTGGGTGGTTGCGGCCGCTCGCCGCCGCCGCCGCCGCGCTGGCGCTATTCGTCGGCGGCTGGGCCGCGGGCGACCTGTTCGAGGACGACGCCGTGATTCCCGACGGCGTGCGCGTGGTGACGTTCGAGGGGCAAGCGCCCGGAAGCCTGTCCGTCGCGTACGCGCCCGGCACAGCGGGCGTGTACGTGCTCGGCTCCGACCTCGAAACGCCACCCGCCGGCCGCGTCTACGAGCTGTGGATGATCTCCGACGGAACGCCGGTCCCCGGATCGTGTTTCCGTCCCGCAGCGGACGGTTCCGTGTTTCGGTTCGTCGACGCCGATGTAGGAACGACCGACACGATGGCCGTCACGCTGGAGCCCTCGGAGTGCTCGACGCGGCCGACGTCAGACCCGATCCTGACGGCGCCGATCGAGCGCGCCTGAGCCTGCTTCAGCGAGCGAGGTCGAACAGCGCCTCCACTTGGGGAGCGCCACGGTAGGCGGCCGAGCGCTCCGGCGAAAGTGAGTCCGCGACCTCGTGGACGATCGCGACCGCTTCTTTCAGTGTCGCCTCCGCCTCGGCGCGTTCGTCCGACGAGCCCTTCTGCGCCTCACCGAGCGCGCCGCGGCTCTGCCACCGGAACAGCGGCGAGCCGAGCTCGTCGGCACCGTCGACCGCCGGATGTAGCTCTCCCAATGCCGCGTCGTGCTCGCCATGCGAAACCAGCACACGGCCGAGCGTGATCCGCGAGATCACTTCGTACTTGCGCCGGCGTGTCGAGACCGCGGTCTCGATCGCTCGCCACGCCCACGTCACTGCTTCGTCGAGCCGCCTCCCTTCGAGCTCGAGCTCCGCTCGCAGCGCTGCGAGCCGGCCGCCGACGAGCCACCGTTCCCACGCGACGCTCGCGAGCGCGTCGTCCCACGCGCTCGGCCACATCCGTTCCGCCTTGCCGAGGTCTCCGATCAGCATGTGTGCGGAGATCAGGTCGACGCGCGCGTTGATCCACGGCATGTTGAAGCTCGACGGACCGAGCGCGCTCGCCACTTCGTCGCTCCGCCGGCGCGCCTCCTCGGACGCGAACACCTCGCGGAGCGGCGCGGTGGAGTAGTTCGTCACGACGTTCGTCGAACGACCCATCTCCCGCGCGAGCGCGATCGCCCGATCCGTAGCTTGGATCGCCTCCTCGTACCGCCCCATCCCCGACAGGGCGAGTCCCCTCAGCCCAGCTCCGCGAAGGACGGACTCACCTCCGTGCGGGTCGACCGCGCCGGTCTGCCTGGAGAGCTCCGCGAGCTCGAACATCCGTCCGTAGTCGCCCGACCAGTACACCGCGTCGGCGTGCATGTGGTAGTGCTCGGCGAGCTCCAGCGACCGCGCCCCCGGCACCCAGGTCTCGATCGCGCGTTCGCCCAGCTCGATCGCCCGGTCGAGATCACCCTCTTCGCCGCGCATCGCCGACGCCGCCGCGAGGAGCGCGATCGCCGGACCTCGGAGGTCGTCCGGGCCTCGTGACTCGACGAGAGCGACGGCACGCTCGGCCAGCGCCAGCGTCTCCGCCGTCTGCTCCGTCCAGAACGTCGAGCGGCCGCGCGCGATGAGCGCCTCGATCTCCTCGTCCCCCTCGAGATCGGGCAGCAGCTCGGCGAGCTCGCGATCGGCTCGGGCATAGTCCTCGAGCTCGGCGAGCGCGAGGCCCCGACGCAGACGGATGCGCCGGCGCTCGCTCTCGGTCTCCGCGAGCTCGATCGCGCGTTCGTAGTACTCGTAGGTGTCGTCGACGAGCAGCGCGTCGCGAGCGCGGTCGGCCGCCTTGAGGAAGTACTCGATCGCGCGTTCGGCATCGCCCGCCTCGCGCCAGTGGTGCGCCAGGATCCATGCGAGCGTCCCGGTCTCCGTGACGAGCGACTCGATCGCTCCCGCCGTCTCCGCGTGCAGTCCGCGACGGGTCGCGCGCGGGAGCGTCTCGTACGCCACTTCGCGAACCAGCTGATGTTTGAACGCGAACTCGGCGTCGCCCTCCACCTCGCTCTCGTACCGTCGCAGCACGAACCCGCGCGCCTCGAGCTGCTCCAATGCAGCGGGAACATCGTCGACATCTCCGATCTTCGTCAGCACGCCTTGCCAGAACGTGCGCCCGATCACCGAGGCGTGCAGCAGAACGGAACGGATCTCGGGCGCGAGCGCGTCGATACGCGCGGCGATGGCGGCTCGAACCGTCGTCGGCAGCTCTTCCGTTTCGCCAGCCTCGCGGACCGCCGCGACGAGCTCCTCGAGGAACAGCGGGTTGCCGCCGGCGGTCTCGACGACCCGCTCGACGGTGACACGCGTTGCATCAGGAAGGAGCGACGACACGACCTCGGCCGCCTCGGACGGAAGGAGCGACTCCAGCGGGATCGTCGTCTGCCCGATCATGCCGCTCCCCCACGTCGGTCTCGACTCGATGAACTCGGGCCGTGCGAGCGCGAGGAACACGACCGGCTGGTCGGTGACGTGCGTGACGAGGTACCCGATCAGGTCGAGCAGTGCGTCGTCGGCCCAGTGCACGTCCTCGAACACGAGCAGGAGCGGCCCCTGCGCGGCCACACGCTCCACCCACCGGCGCGTCGCGTAGAGAAGGTGGATCGGATCCGTCGTCGGTTCGTCCACGCCGAGGCCGAGGAGCAGCGACAAGAACCGGGTCACCTCGGTCGCGTCCGACGGCGGGAACAGCGAGGAGACCGAACGCGCGAGCTTCTCGCGCGCCACCTCGGGGGGATCGTTGTCGTAGATGCCCGCCTCGCGCCCAACGATCTGGCCGATCGCGTGGTACGGCGTGAGCTCCTCGTACGGGAGACTGCGTCCCCACAGCGCGCGCCCGTCGCGTTCGATCTCGGCTGACACCTCCCGGGCCAGACGCGATTTGCCGATTCCGGCGGGTCCGAGGATTGAGACGAGGTGCGGACGCCCGGCGCTCACGGCGCGCTCCCAGACCGTGCGGATCAACAGCAGCTCGCGCTCACGGCCGACGAGCGGCGTGTGCGAGGTGGGGCGCGTGGCGATCTCGGCGATGGGTTCGCCGACGAGCCACGCGCGGACGGGTTCCTGCTTGCCCTTGGCCTCGACGTTGGGCAGCTCGTCCATCAGGAACATGTGTCGAACGAGGGTGTGGGTCTCGGCGTCGACGACGGCGCCGTCGACCGGCGCGGCGGCCTGCAGGCGGGCGGCGGTGTTGACCACGTCGCCACTCGCCAGAGCCTCGCCCGGGGAGGGGTCGAGCGCGACGATCGCCTCGCCGCTGGTGATTGCGGCGCGAATGTGCAAGTCCAGGCTCAGGCGGCGGGCGTTCAGGTCATCGACGGCGGCCAGGACGCCGCGCGCGGCTCGGACGGCGCGTTCAGCGTCGTCGCTCCGAGCGAGCGGTGCGCCGAAAACGGCCATCACGGCATCGCCGACGTACTTCTCGACCACGCCGCCGTGCCGTTCGATCGCGGAGCGGGCGGCGTCGAAGAACAGGCGGTTCAGGTCGCGGACGTCCTCGGGATCTGCTCCGTCGGCGCGTGCGGTCGAGCCGACGACGTCGACGAACAGGACGGAGACGAGCTTGCGCTCCTCTGCGGCTTTGGCCTGGAGCGGAGCGCCGCACTCGGGACAGAACTTGGCGCCCGGCGCGACGTCCGAGCCGCACCTTGGGCAGGTCATGCTGAATCCTAGCGACGCCGCCGAGCCGGCCGCTTATCGGTGAGGCAGTTCGTGAGCGAGCGTTGCGAGTCCAATTCGTTCTGCCGTTCGATCGGGGTCGACCCAACGACGCAGCCGAGGATCCCGCTCAGCAATATGCGCGTTCCGAACGCCAAGGCGTGCGTGGAAGACCTAGCGACGAGGGTTCGACATGCGAGCGATACGTGCCGCGGGCCCGTAGAACTTGTCGACGGTGGCAAACCGCTCGTTCTCTACGACCACCCGATCAATCTCGGGGTTCTCATGATTCAGCGCGATCGCGAATCGGACGGAGTCCGCCCTGATCGCCTCGTACTCCAGGCGGGTTAGCCGAATCGGTTCCGTGCAGCGAGTGTCCGAACACTCGCAGAGGTAAGTGTCGGTCCGAGGGCCCCGCCCGAGGCGGGCGTCGTTGCCCTCCTCGGTCCACTCGTTCATCTCCCGGAAGATGGTCTCGTTGGTCGCCTCCTGGTCCCTCCAGTCAAGCATGTGATTCGGTGCCTGCCACACCATCCTGGTCCTCCGTCGCGGCTCCGTCCCTCGTGAAGCGGCCGAGCACCTCGGCGGTTCCCTTCGCATCGAGGAGGAACTCGGTTCCGGTGATCTCGCACAAGCGTCGGGCGGACGGGTTCGCGCCAACGAGCACCAGCCGATGACCGTTCAGCAAAGAGCGCTTATGCGCCCGCACGAATTCGTGAAGTCCGGACGAGTCGATGAAGCGCAGGCCTCGAAGGTCGAGCATGATCACCTTCGCACCGTCCCGCTCCACGGCCGTCAGCTGCTCGGCCAACATCGGCACGGCCGCCATGTCGAGTTCGCCGCCCAGGGCGATGCTTGTGACGTCGTTCCGCGAATCGATCCGGGTGGTGAATGCCTGGCCGGTCTCCATAGGACCCACTCCCTCCGCGTGGCGCGACTCGACGCGCCATCCGTTTGCGAGAGCCGTGGGTCGGGGCCTCTGACCTGCCGAAACCGTCGCTCTTGAGCTTCGGCACCTCAGTGTACTCCTCCCCAGCCGGCCATGAATAGGGCCCTGCTACCATCGACTCCGACTTCAAGACGGACATGGAGAAGGAGAGCGTCCCCCGTCTGCGTGTCCTGGTCACCGATGGACCGGGAGTACGCCTCGATGAGGTCACCCGAACGGTGGCCGAGTTGGGTCATGACGTCATCGCT
>DASUQY010000245.1:0-2945 GCA_036280315.1 Actinomycetota bacterium | reverse complement strand
TCCGCGAGGAGCCGCACGGTCTCGCACCCCACGCGAGCAAGGCGCTCGACGAGGTCAGTGTCGGCTCGGAACGATTCCTCCGGTACGAACTGTTCGTTCGTCGTTTCGAACACGTCGTCGACCACGAGCGCGACGGCCCCGCCGCGGAGGCCCCAGATGCGAGTCAGCACCATGAGCACGCCCGCCTCCATCTCGACGACCAAGACGTTCGCTCGTCGCGCGTCCTCGTAGAACTCGCGCCAGCCGGACTGCCAGTACCCGCCGAAGGCCACTCCTTCCTGTGGCGCGTAGAACAGGTCCGTCGAGAGTGTGGTTCCGACGTGGTGGCGAAGGTCGAGCTCGGTGGCGGCGCGGATGCCTGCACCGACGATCTCGTGGTGCGCTACGGCCGGATACTCGGGTGGCGCGTACAGCCCCGACGTACCGTCGTACCGTGCGGCCGAATCGAGGATGGCGACGTCGCCGATCCGCGCGTGCGGCTGGAGTGATCCCGCGGTACCGATACGGATGAACGTCGTCACGCCCACCCGAGCCAGCTCCTCCAGCGCGATCGCCGTCGACGGTGCGCCGATGCCCGTCGACGTGCAGGAGATCGGCACGCCCCGATACATGCCGGTGTAGGTCACGTACTCGCGGTTCCTGGCCACCTCTCGAGCGTCGTCCCACAGCGACGCGACCACAGGCACCCGGCCGGGGTCGCCGGGAAGGAGCACGACCGGGGCGACATCGCCCGGCGCGAGCTTCACGTGATACTGGGTGGCCAGCGGCTTACCCGTCTCGCTCGGCGAGGACGCGAACGATCTCCGAGCCGAGTCGCGCGAGGCGCTCGATCTCGTCGCCCCCGTGCTCGAACTGCGTCTGTGGTTCGAACCCGCCCTCGTCGCCGCTCACCTTGAGCACGTTGTCGAGGACGACGGCGACGCCGCCCGCTCGCAGGCCCCAGATCCGGGCCAGGACGAGGATGACGCTCGCCTCCATCTCGGCCGCGACGATGTTCAGCCGCTTGAGGTCCTCGAAGTGCTCTCGCCACGACGACTGCCAGTAGTCGCCGAACGAGGAGCCCGGTCGCGCATGCAGCGCGTAAAACGTGTCGGCCGAACGCGTCGTGCCGACGTGATATCGGTATCCGAGGCCGTCGGCGGCGTCGATCGCGGCGCGGAGCACGTCGTGGCTGGCCACGGCGGGGTAGCCGAGCGGCGCGTACAGCCTCGACGTCCCGTCGTACCGGGCGGCCGAGTCGAAGATGGCGATGTCGCCGTTCGCCACGTCGTCCTGGAACGTGCCGCACGTGCCGATCCTGATGAACGTCGTCGCCCCCACGCGCGCCAGCTCCTCGATGGCGATCGCCGTCGAAGGGCACCCGATACCCGTCGATGTGCAGCTGATCGGCACTCCCCGGTACACGCCGGTGTACGTCACGTACTCGCGGTTCCTTGCCACCTCGTGCCCCTCGTCCCAGAACGAGGCGACGATCGGCACGCGCCCCGGGTCTCCTGGGAGCAGGACGTACGGCGCCACATCACCCGGCGCCAGCTTCACGTGGTACTGGACGGACACCGCGCTTTGTCTAGCACGTTTCGGCTCGCGGCCCGCTACAGCTGCGCGGCGAGCTCCTCGGGATCGGTCACCGGGAGCTTGCAGGTGAACCGCTCGCAGACGTAGGCCGTTGGCTGGCCGTCGATCTGGGGCCGTTCGAGCAGGAGTGCGACCGCTTCGCGCGAGCGATCGTCTCGCGCGTCGGCCACGGCCAGCACGTGGTTCGGCACGTACCGCCTCGAGGTGACCTCCGCCGCGAGCGAGCGTGTCTCCGGCGATCCGGGGTCGCCGATCACTGCGACCTCGCGCACCGCGTCCAGGTACAGGTCGAGCGCGCCGAGCGCGTGCCCGAAGCCGAGCGGCGCGCCGGCGATCCCGTCGCGGACCAGCCGGAGCGCCGACACGCCGGCCCGCTCGTACTCGGGTTCGCCCGTCAAGTGAGTCAAGCGCTGGAGCACGTCGGCGGCGGCAGAGTTCCCGCTGGGCACGGCGTTGTCGTACAGCTCCTTCGGCCGGATCACCAGATCCTCGGCGTCCGAGCCGGTCTGGAAGAAGCCGCCGCGCTCGGTGTCGTGGAACAGTCGGATGAGCTCGTCGGCGAGCGAGCGCGCCTCCACGAACCAGCGGAGGTCGAACGTGGTCTCGTACAGCGTGAGACACGCGTCGGCCATCAGCGCGTGGTCGTCCGCGTATCCCGGGCGTCCGCGTCGGCCGTCCCGCCACGAGCGGAGCAGCCGTCCGTCCTGGTCGCGCATGTTCTCGAGGACGAACTCGGCCGCTCGAACCGCGGCGTCGACGAACCGTGGTTCTCCGAACGCTCGCCCCGCCTCGGCAAGCGCCGAGATGGCCAGTCCGTTCCACGCCGCCAGCACCTTGTCGTCGGTCCCCGGCCGCACGCGCCGCTCACGGATCTCCAACAGCGCTCCGCCCGCCAGTTCCACGTTCCGCTTCAACTCGGCCGGGTCGATCTCGAGTTCCTGCGCGACCGCCTCGATGGGGCGCGGGAACCACAGGACGTTCGTGCCCTCCCAGTTGCCGGTCGGCGTCGCGCCGAACGCCGTGGCCACGGCCTCGCCGCCGACCGCGACGAGCTCGTCCCACGCCCAGACGAAGAACTTGCCCTCCACGCCCTCGCTGTCGGCGTCCTGAGACGAGAAGAACCCACCGTCGGGATGTTGCATCTCGCGCAGCAGGTACTCGATGGTGGAGGAGGCGATCCGGCGGTAGCGATCCTCTCCAGTGACGAGCCACGCCCGCACGTACACACGCGTGAGGAGCGCGTTGTCGTACAGCATCTTCTCGAAGTGGGGGACGAGCCACCTGGCATCGGTCGAGTAGCGGTGGAACCCGCCGCCGAGTTGATCGTGGATCCCTCCGGCAGCCATGCGATCGAGGGTGATCCGCACCAG
>DASUQY010000244.1:0-9044 GCA_036280315.1 Actinomycetota bacterium | reverse complement strand
GGCGAGCCGGGTCGCGAGCGCACCAAGCTCAAGCCGGCCGCAGAGATCGTGGAGATCATGTCGACCGCGGTCGTGGAGGACGTCCCGTTCAAGCAGGGTGATCAGGTACTGGCGTTCGTGAACGGAATGGGCGGAACACCGCTGATCGAGCTGTACCTCGTCTACAACGAGCTCGCGAAGTTCCTGAAGGGGCGCGGCGTCACGATCGAGCGGAACCTGATCGGCTCGTACATCACCTCGCTCGAGATGGCGGGCTGTTCGATCACCCTGCTGAAGTTGTCCGACGAGCTGATCCGGCTGTGGGACGCACCAGTCAAGACGCCGGGCCTTCGCTGGGGCGCGTGAGGATCGCCGGCGTGGCTGCGTCGCGGCACGGCGCAACGCAGCCAAACCGGCAGCGACGGAGGAACGCGTGAGCGTCGGTTACGACGACGTCGAACGTGCGATCCGCGCGTTCGCCGCCGTCGTCGCGGAGAACAAGGAGTTCCTGACGCAGCTTGACTCCGCGATCGGCGACGCGGACCACGGGATCAACATGAACCGCGGGATGAACGCGGTGCTCGGCAAACTGGAGGGTCAGCCGAAGGGCGATATCGGCGCCCTGTTCAAGACGACCGGCATGACGCTCGTGTCGACCGTCGGGGGCGCCGGCGGTCCTCTGTATGGAACGCTGTTCCTCCAGCTCGGCGCGGCGCTCACCGGCAAGCAGACGATCGAATCATCCGACTGGGCGGCCGCCCTCGATGCGGCCGTCACGGGCGTCCAGGCCCGTGGCAAGGCCGAGCCGAACGACAAGACCATGATCGACGTCCTCGTCCCCGCCCGCGACGCGTTCAAGGCCGCGCTCGGCGACGGAGCGTCGTTCGCGGATGCGTTGCAGCGCGCGGCGGAGGCTGCGGAGGAGGGGGTGAAGGCGACGGTTCCTCTCGTCGCGCGCAAGGGGCGCGCGAGCTACCTCGGGGAGCGAAGCGCCGGACATCAGGATCCCGGCGCGACCTCCTCAGGGCTGCTGATGACGACGTTCGCGGACACGTGGAGCAACGCGTGAAGGAAGCCACGGTGAACAGGGAGGTGGGATAGCGAATGGCGGACTACGTTGGCGCGGTCGACCAGGGCACGACGAGCACCCGGTTCATGGTCTTCGACCATAGCGGCAGCGTCGTCGGGGTGGATCAGAAGGAACATGAGCAGATCTATCCCAAGCCCGGCTGGGTCGAGCACGACCCCATGGAGATCATCGCTCGAACGCACGACGTCATCGACGGCGGGCTGAAGAAGGCTGGGATCACCGCGAGCGATCTGGCGGCGGTAGGCATCACCAACCAGCGCGAGACGACGGTTGTGTGGGACCGGACCACCGGAAAGCCGATCTACAACGCGTTGGTATGGCAGGACACGCGCACGCAGGGTGTCGTCGACGAGCTCTCCGCGGACGGCGGACAGGACAGGTTCCGCGAGAAGGCGGGCCTGCCGCTGGCGACGTATTTCTCCGGGACCAAGGGTAAGTGGCTACTCGAGAACGTCGAGGGCGCCCGGGCGAAGGCCGAGGCCGGCGACCTGCTCTTCGGCAACATCGACACGTGGGTGATCTGGAACCTCACCGGCGGTATGGACGGCGGCGTCCACGTCACCGACGTCTCGAACGCGAGCCGGACGATGCTCATGAACCTCGAGACGCTCGACTGGGACGACGAGCTGCTCGAGGCATTCGGCATCCCGCGCTCGATGTTGCCCACCATCCAGCCCTCGTCCGCCGTGTACGGGCAGCTGAAGGGGACGCTCGAGGGCATCTCGGTCGCCGGTGACCTCGGCGACCAGCAAGCGGCAACGTTCGGCCAGGCCGCCTACGACATCGGCGACGCGAAGAACACGTATGGCACGGGCAACTTCATGCTGCTCAACACGGGGACCGAGATCGTTCCGAGCAAGAGTGGTCTGTTGACGACGCTCGGATGGAAGCTCGGCGACCAGCCCGCGATCTACTGCCTCGAGGGCTCGATCGCGATCACCGGTGCACTCGTGCAGTGGCTGCGGGACAACCTCGGCCTGATCAAGAGCTCGCCCGAGGTGGAGGACCTGGCGAAGACCGTCGATGACAACGGCGGTACCTACTTCGTGCCGGCGTTCTCGGGACTGTTCGCGCCCTACTGGCGCGGCGATGCCCGCGGCGTCATCGTCGGTCTGACCCGGTACGTCAACAAGGGCCATATCGCCCGAGCGGCGCTCGAGGCGACGGCGTGGCAAACGCGCGAGGTGGTCGACGCGATGGAGGCGGACTCCGGCGTCAAGCTGAAGGAGCTGAAGGTCGACGGCGGCATGGTCTACAACGACCTGCTGATGCAGTTCCAGGCCGACTCGCTGCAGGTCCCGGTGATCCGACCGAAGGTCGCCGAGACGACCGCGCTCGGTGCGGCGTATGCGGCCGGCCTCGCGGTGGGCTACTGGGACTCCTACGACGACCTGCGGAAGAACTGGGGCAAGGACAAGGAGTGGACGCCCCAGATGGACGCCTCGGAGATCGAGCGCGAGTACGCGCAGTGGAAGAAGGCAGTGACGCGCACGTTCGACTGGGTGGAGTGATCCTCATGGAGGAACGGGAGCACAAGCACGGCGACTTCGCCGAGGGACAGGAGGACGTCGAGGGCGATCACGAGGACGAGCACGCCGGCTCGTTCGCGGAGGGCCAGGCGGCCAAGCACGAGCACGGCGGCGCGCACGGGGGCGATTTCGCGGAGGGTCAGGAGGCCTCCGAGGAGCACGAGCACGGCGAGGGCTCGTTCGCCGAGGGCCAGGAGGACGAGTCCAAGCACGAGCACTAGCGCGTACGCGTCGGGGTGCCCGATGGCAGACTCGCGGCGATGACGAGCGCATCGGGCACCCGACCGTTCCACGTGCTGATCGTCGGCGGCGGGGGAACCGGGGGGGCGCTCGCGCACGACCTCACGCTTCGAGGCCTCAAGGTCACGCTGGTCGAGCGGGGCGAGTTCACCTCGGGAACGACGGGCCGCCACCACGGCCTTCTGCACTCGGGCGCGCGGTACGCCGTCGGCGACGCTGAGTCTGCGATCGAGTGCATCGAGGAGAACACGATCCTCAGACGGATCTGCCCGGGAACGTTCGAGGAGAACGACGGGCTGTTCGTCGCGATCACCGACGAGGACATGGAGTACTACGACGATTTCGTCAAGGCGTGCGCCGACTGCGGCATCCCCGCGCAGGAGCTGACGCGGGAGCAAGCGCTCGCGCTCGAGCCGAACCTCAACCCCTCGCTCAAAGCCGCCGTTCGTGTTCCGGACGCGACGATGGACGCCATGCGGATGCCCCTCCGGTTCTTCGCCACCGCCAAACGCAATGGCGCGGATCTCCGCAACTACGTCGAGGTGCTCGACCTCGTCGTGAACGACCGCGTCGTGTCGGGCGCGGTCGTTCGCGACCACGTGACGGGCAAGGTGGCCGAGATCTCGGCGGACATCGTGGTGAGCGCGACCGGGCCCTGGAGCGAGAAGGTCGCCGGCATGGCCGGCGTCGACGTCCCGATCCGCCCCTCCCCCGGTGTCATGCTCGCTTTGCGAGGCAGGCTCTGCAACATGGTCGTGAACCGCATGCACCGCTCCGGCGACGGCGACATCATCGTTCCGCAGCGAGCGCTCTCGATCGTTGGGACGTCCTCGTGGACAGTCGACGACCCCGAAGAGCTCGACGTCCCTGTGGATCACGTGCAGCGGATGTACGAGGAAGGCGCCAAGCTGATCCCGGATGTGGCACGAGCAGAGTTCCGCTCGGCGTGGTCTGCGGCTCGCCCGCTCATCGGCTCGCGCGGCGATGCCGACACAGGACGCGAGCTGTCACGAACGTTCAAGACGTACGACCACGCCGAGACCGACGGCGTCGAGGGCTTCGTGACGATCACGGGCGGAAAGGCGACCACGCTCCGCGGGATGGCCGAGCTCTGTGCGGATATCGTGTGCCGCAAGCTCGGTGTCGAAGCGGATTGCCGAACGCGCGAGACTGTGCTGGCGCCGCACACGGAGGTGTACGCGGCCTGACATGAGCATGACGATCGATGCGCGCACCGATACGGACGCCGCCGGAACGGCCGCACCGCCGGCGGGAACACGCCGGTTCCGCGTGTTTCGCTACAAGCGAGGAGACGAGCGGCCCCACTACGAGACGTTCGAGGTGCCGGTCGGGTACCGAACGACGGTGTTCGAAGCGCTCCGGTGGATCCAGGTCCACCGCGACCGAACGCTCGCGCTCCGCCACTCGTGTCTGCACGCGTCGTGTGGAACGTGCGGCGTGCGTGTGAACGGGAAGGAAGCGCTTGCGTGCGTCACGATGGTCCACGACGTCGGACGCGAGATCACCGTCGAGCCGATCGCGAACGTGCCCGTCCTCACGGACCTCGTCGTCGACATGCGCGAGGTCTTCGAGCGGTTCCCCGATGATCACCCGATCGTCCGAGGGAGCGAGTTCCTCGACGACGCGGATACGCCCGAGGGGATCGCGAGCTACGAGCGGTACGAGGACTGCATCGAGTGCGGGCTGTGTGTCTCGGCATGCCCGGTCGTCGTGACCGCGGAGCGCTACGTGGGACCGGCGGCACTCGCGTGGGGCGAACGGGTGCTCGAGGAGCCGCGGGGCGCCGAGGTGGCGAACCTGCTCTCGTGGGCGAACGCTCCCGACGGGGTCTGGCGATGCCACGCGATCTTCGAGTGCACTGCCGCATGCCCATCCGGGGTCAACCCCGCGGCGCGGATCATGTCGTTGCGTGGGACCTTGCTCGGCCGACGGCTGCGAAAGCAGCCGCGCGGGAGCGATCCGACATGAGCGACGCGATCGACGAACGACGCTCTCGAGGCCCCGTCCAGCGCAAGGGCCTGGGGCCCCGCCCGGTGGGGTGGCTCGACCCGAGGGGGCGAACGCTCGGCCACCTCGCGTTCGTGGCGAACCGGATCACCGGTCTCGGGTTGGTCTTCTACCTGTACCTACACCTGGCCGTGCTCTCGTTGCTGCTCCCCGGCGGAGAGGCCTGGAACGACTTCCTTGAGCTCGCCACGACGACGGTTTTCCTACTGCTCGACGTGCTCTTGCTGTTCGGACTGCTGTACCACGGGTTGAACGGCCTGCGCGTCACGCTGGTCGGAACCGGCTACGTGCCGAACCGTCAGAAGGCACTGTGGTGGGCGGGCGCGGTCATCGGAACGCTCGTGCTTGCTCTCGCGGCGATCCGCATCCTGGGCGAGAGCTGACGTGGCGGTTCGAACGGATGAAGGCATCGGGACGGAACGTCGTGTCCGACAGACCCTCGTCTGGCGGGCGACCGCTTCCTCCGGCGTGGCGCTCGTCGTGCTCATCACCGTCCACATGGTGGCGCACCACTTCGTGGTGCAGGGAACCGGCGGCCTGCGCAGCTACCGGCAAGTGCTCGAGTACGTCGCGAATCCCGCCATCTTCACGATCGAGCTCCTGTTCCTGGTCGCGGTGACCGTCCACGCGATGCTCGGCCTGCGGGGCGTGCTGTTCGACCTCGCTACCGGCGAGCGCGCGCGGGAATGGATCTCACGCGCGTTGGTGGTGCTCGGCGTGGTCACGGTCGCGTACGGCGTCGCCCTCATCGTCGCGCTCGCGTCGCGAGCCTGACGCCACGGCGTGGTCGGAATCGTTCTCGTCTCGCACAGCCGGTCCATCGCCGAGGGCGCGGCCGAGCTCGCACGCCAGATGGGCGGCGAAGACGTTCGGATCGAGACAGCGGGCGGGCTCGACTCGCCGGACCAGGTGATCGGGACGGATGCGGCACTGGTCGTCCAGGCGATCGAACGAGCGTGGTCCGACGATGGCGTCCTGGTGCTGATGGATCTCGGGAGCGCCGTCCTCTCGGCCGAGATGGCGCTCGACCTGTTGCCGGACGGCCACCGCGACAGAGTGCTGCTCACTGCGGCGCCGTTCGTCGAGGGAGCAGTGGCGGCCGCGGTCTCGGCTCGGATCGGGTCGACGCTCGAGCAGGTCGCGGCGGAGGCACAAGGCGGGCTGTCGGCGAAGGCGGTACACCTCGGAGCCGAAGCTCCTCGGGCCGCCGTGCCGCCCGGCACCGGCGACGACGCGGGCGGCAGCGCGACGGCGGAGTTCGTCGTTCGAACTGCTCATGGGCTCCACGCGCGTCCCGCCGCGCTGCTCGTTCGAACGGCGTCGTCGTTCGACGCGGACGTCGACGTGACCAACCTCGACACGGGGCGTGGTCCCGTCTCTGCACGGAGCCTCAACGCCGTCGCGACGCTCGGCGTCACGAAGGGACAGCGCGTCGAGGCCTCGGCATCCGGTCCGCAAGCACGCGAAGCGATCGACGCGCTGCGCGATCTCGCCGACCGCAACTTCGACGAGCGCGACGAGGAGGAAAGACCCGAACCCACGCCCGTCGGTCGCCCCGGCGTGAGCGCCGCCGTGGCCGGACGAACGCTGACCGGCCTGCCGGCCTCGCCCGGCGTTGCCGTCGGGGAAGTCCGCCTGTTCCGCGCGCAGTCGCTCGAGGTTCACGACGCCACCAACGGCGGGGCGCAGCAGGAGCTCCAAGCGCTCCACGAAGCGCTCTCCGCGGCCCGGCGCGACATCGAGCGCCAGCGTTCGACGGCGGCCGGACGGGCCGGCGCCTACCGAGCCGCGATCTTCGACGCCCATCTGTTGCTCCTTGACGACGAGGCGATCGTCGGCGCGGCTCGCGAGAGCATCGCGTCCGGCGAGAGCGCTGCGGTGGCGTGGCACGACGCGATCGAGGCGGTCGCGACGACGTGGGAGAACATCGCCGACGAGTACCAGCGCGCCAGAGCCGCCGACGTTCGCAGCGTTGGGACCCAGGTCCTCGCGCGTCTTCTCGGCGTCGAGGTGCCGAAGCCGCGTCTCGAGGCGCCGGGGGTGCTCGTCGCGCCGGACCTCGCACCGGCGGACGCGGCGGCGCTCGACCGCTCGACCGCGCTCGGCGTGGCGACGGCGTTCGGGGGGCCGACCTCGCATGCTGCCGTGCTGGCTCGCGCGCTCGGCATCCCCGCGGTCGTCGGTCTCGGCGCCGACGTGCTCGACGTCGCCGAGGGCACGAACGTCGCGCTCGACGGCGACGCGGGGATCGTGGTCCCGGATCCGGATGCCCAGACGGTCGAGGCGTTCGAAGGGCGGCGTCGCGCTCGTGCCGACACGGATCGCGCCGCTCGCAAGCGAGCCGCCGAACAGGCGATCACACGCGATGGCGTCGTCATCGAGGTCGCGGCGAACATCGGTTCGCTCGACGACGTCGCGCAAGCGCTCGACGCCGGCGCGGACGGCGTCGGTCTGTTCCGCACCGAGTTCCTGTTCCTCGACCGAGACGACGCACCCACCGAGGACGAGCAGGAGGCCGCCTACCGCGCAGCTGCCCTAGCCCTCGACGGCCGATCGATGCTCGTGCGGACGCTCGACGCGGGCGCGGACAAGCCCCTGCCCTACCTGGCCGAACCCGATGAACCGAACCCGTTCCTCGGGGTTCGCGGACTGCGGCTCGGCCTCATGCGACCGGACGTGCTCGACGTCCAGTTGCGCGCACTCGTCCGGGTCGCTGCGGACCACCCCGTTCGCGTGATGTTCCCGATGGTGGCGACGCTGGAAGAGCTTCGCGCCGCCCGCGGTGCCGTCGACCGCGCCGCGGACGCCGTCGCGGACTCCGGTGCTCGCGTTGCCGAACGGCTCGAGGTCGGCGCCATGATCGAAGTCCCCTCGGCCGCGCTCGTCGCCGATCGACTCGCTCCGGAGGTCGACTTCTTCTCGCTCGGCACGAACGACCTGTCGCAGTACGTGCTGGCGGCCGATCGAGGGAACGAACGGGTGGCGTCGCTCGCGGACGCGCTCCATCCGGCGGTCCTCGAGCTGATCCGCCGGACCGCCCACGCGGCGGCCGACGGGGGCATCTGGGCGGGAGTGTGCGGCGAGCTGGCCGGCGACCCACTCGCGACGGCGCTCCTCATCGGCCTCGGCGTCCGCGAGCTCTCGATGAGCGCGCCGGCGATCCCTCACGTGAAGCACGCCGTCCGCGAGACGGATCTCGACGCCGCCGACGCTCTCGCCGCTGAGGCGCTTTCGCTTTCGTCCGCCACCGAGGTCCGCGAGCTCCTGCGGACGCGCGCCGACATCTGAACTGCATCGACGATCGTCGTGCGTGAACGAGGCTACGATGCCGCGTGACCCGGACGAGTGAGGTTCATCGCCTGAGAACCGCAGCCGATACACGCGCCGCCGTGTTCCTCACGGCCGTCACGTGGCTGCGGATCGTCCTCGTCCCGGTGGTGATGGCGCTCGTCCTTGCCGGGCCGGACACGAAGTACGCGTTCGCCGTCGCCGCCGCGCTGTTCGCGATCGCGGCGATCACGGACTTCGTCGACGGGTTCCTCGCGCGACGATGGGCGAAGGCATCGACGCTCGGGAGCTTCCTCGACACGACCGCGGACAAGCTCCTCGTGTCCGGTGCGCTGCTCGCGCTCGTTGCGGTCGATCGCGCCTCCCCGTGGCTCGCGCTGATCATCGTCGGGCGCGAGCTCCTCATCATGGGACTGCGCGGCGCGGTCGCCGCCGGCGGCGATCTCGTTCGGCCGTCGATCTGGGGCAAGGCGAAGACGAACGTGCAATTCCTGGCGATCTTCCTGGCCATCGTTCGCCTTCCTGAGCGCGCCGGCCCGCTGTTCCTCGACGAGTACGTGATGATCGCGGCCGCGGCGATCACGGTCGTCTCCGCGATCGAGTACCTCGTTCGGTTCCGCGCGGCGCTCACGCTCGACCGGTAGTGGTTCCGTCGGGTCCGGTCCTCGTCACCGGCGGAAGCGGTTTCGTCGGACGCGGCGTCGTCGAACGCCTCGTCGCCGACGGTCGCAGCGTTCGAGCGCTCGCCCGAAGCGATGCCGCGGCAAGAGACCTGAGCGAGCTCGGGGCAACGCCGATCCGCGGCGACGTGCTCGACGGGGCCTCACTCCGCCCGGCGGCCGCAGGGTGCACTACCGTGTTCCACGTCGCCGGAGTGAACGCCACGTGTG
>DASUQY010000243.1:0-2448 GCA_036280315.1 Actinomycetota bacterium | reverse complement strand
GATGACCTGAACGTCGCGAACGTCTGAGGAGAGCGGCTCCGCCGTCGACACGGTCAGCCGAACGGTGGGGAAATCCGAGACTTCGGCCCCGCGGACCGAGACATCGCCCGACGCGGCGGCGGGCCGCGGCACGACGGAGATGGTCAAGCACGTGAGGACCAGAACCAAACCGACGCGACGCCTCACCATGGTTCCGACCCCGGCGGCGGGGCGAACCACGACGTGTCGAGGAACACGTTGCGTTCGGCCAGCTTCTCCAGGAAATGCGGCCGCAGCCCGCTCGGGGCGAGGTGTCCTCGCACGCGGTTCCGTTCGTCCAGCCCTGCGTCGACGTGGAAGAGGAAGAGGTCTTGCATCGTGACGGTGTCCCCCTCGAGACCGACAACCTCGGTGACGTTGGCCACACGACGGACTCCATCCTGGAATCGGGCGACGTGGACGATCAGATCGATCGCCGCCGACACCTGCTCGCGAAGCGCTCGAACCGTGAGGTCCATGCCCGCCATGAGCGCGAGGGTCTCGAGGCGGGAGAGCACGTCCCGCGGCGAGTTGGCGTGGATGGTGCTGATCGAGCCGTCGTGTCCAGTGTTCATCGCCTGAAGCATGTCGAGCGTCTCGCCGCCGCGGACCTCACCGACGACGATGCGATCGGGTCGCATGCGCAGAGCGTTCCGGACGAGATCGCGAATCGTGACTTCGCCTTGACCCTCGATGTTCGGCGGGCGGTACTCCAGCGACACCACGTGCGGTTGCTGCATGCGCAACTCGGCGGAGTCTTCGATCGTGATGATGCGTTCGTCCTCCGGCAGGAACCCCGACAGGACGTTGAGCAACGTGGTCTTCCCAGCGCCCGTCCCTCCGGATACGAGGATGTTCAGCCGGCCGCGGACGCAGGCGTCGAGGAACGGAACGAGCTCTGGAGTGAGCGTGCCGAAGTCGATCAAGTCCTTCGCCGTGAACGGGTCCGCTGAGAACTTCCGGATCGTCAGAGCGGAGCCGTGGATGGCGAGGGGTGGAATGATCGCGTTCACGCGCGACCCGTCGGTCAGACGAGCGTCCACGTACGGGGAGGAGTCGTCGATACGGCGCCCCACTCGGCCGACGATCTTGTCGATCGTCCGACGAAGATCCTCCTCGTTACGGAACGAGACGTCCGTGCGGTAGATCTTGCCCCCACGTTCGATGTACACGACGCGGTGGCTGTTCACCATGACCTCCGTGATCTCGGGGTCGCGGATGAACGGCTCGATCGGCCCCAGGCCGAGGATGTTGTCGCCGATCTGCTGGATGATCTGCGCCTTCTCCTGGATCGAGAGCGGTGTCTCAACCTCTTCGAGGAGCTCACGGAGCCGGCGATCCACGAGCCGGCGAAGCTCGCCGTCCTCCATCGCGTCGTCGTACAGGCGCGCCCCGAGGACCTCGATCAGCCGTGCCTGTATCTGATCCCTGACCTCGGCGGTTCGATCCGGCTGCTCCTGCCGAGACAAACGTTCCGCAAGCGACACCTCACGACCCCCTTGCCCACAAGCGACGTTTCGTCGAAACCACCTGGTCAGGCGCAACCGACGACCTGAGCCGGTCGGCGAAGACCTGGATGCCCTTGGCCACGTCGGACCGTCGCTGGTCGAGCCACAGGAGCCGGCCGCGGTTGATGGACTGCGCGACGAGCGGACTCGACGGGATCCGGGCGTCGACGCGGATGCCGACGAGCCGCTCGATGTCCTCGACCGTCAGCTCGACCTTGCTGTCCGCCCTGTTGACGACGAACCGGAGCCGGTCGCGCGGCACGCCGAGGTTCGCAAGCGTGTGCATGGCGATCGACATGTGCCGAACCCCGATCGCATCGAGGCCCGACACCAGACAGACCACATCCGAGAGGTCGAGCGCGGCGAGAACGTGATCCGAGTATTCGGACGTCGCGTCCACGATGGTGAACGCGAACGCTTCGCGTAGCGCGTTCAGGATTCGAGCGACGGCAGCACCGCCCAACGGCTCGGCCCGCGGATCCGGGCGTGAACCGAACCCGACAACACCGCTCACGAGCGGCGTGCCGAGGCCCGCGATCGCTTCCGAGTCCGCACCTTCCTCGAGCGTCGCGACCTCCACGAGGGTGCGACTCGGTTCCGCACGGAAGTACGCAAAGACGTCGCCGAGGTCGTGGTCGAGGTCGACGAGCGCGACCCGGGAGCCCGAACGGTCGGCCAGCGCGGCCGCGAGGTTGCACGCGAGGAAGGTCTTTCCCGTTCCGCCCTTCGTCGAGAAGATCGAGACGATCGTTCCGGTCGACCCGTGGGACCCGTTGCCATTGGCGCTCCCGCGCATCGTGGATGTCCAGTCGAGCGCGCGGCGAAGGGCGTCGGGGAACTCGCTCCTTCCCTTCGTGAGGTCGACGACGTCGCGGACCCCCCCTCGGATGAGCCTCGGAAACGCGCCGTCGACTGGAGTGTC
>DASUQY010000242.1:0-2012 GCA_036280315.1 Actinomycetota bacterium | reverse complement strand
CGCTCGCGCGCGAGTTCGCCGAGAAGGAGATCCGGCCCAAGGCGGCCGAGTACGACGAGCACTCGACGCATCCGGTCGACGTGATCGCGAAGGCGCACGAGCTCGGCCTGATGAACCTGCACGTCCCCGAGTCGCTCGGCGGTCTCGGCCTTCCGGCGTTCGACGGGATGCTCGTCGGCGAGGAGCTGTACTGGGGTTGCTCCGGGATCGGCACGTCGATCCTCGCGAACGGGCTTGGCGCCGGGCCGGTGCTCCTCTCCGGATCGGACGAGCAGCGCGAGACCTGGCTCCCACCGCTTCTCGAAGAGCCGATCCTCTGTTCGTTCGGGCTGAGCGAGCCCGACGCCGGCTCCGACGTCGCGCGGATGAAGACCACGGCCGAGCGGCGCGGCGACGAGTACGTCCTGAACGGGTCGAAGACGTTCATCACGAACGCCGGCCACGCGACGTGGACGGTCGTCTTCGCAAAGACCGATCCGAGCAAGGGCCATCGCGGCATCTCGGCGTTCGTCGTCCCGATGGACACGCCCGGTGTCCAGATCGAAAAGCACCTCGACAAGATGGGACAGCGTTCGACGGACACGTCCGCGTTCGCGCTCACCGATGTCGTCGTCCCTGCGGCGAACCGCATCGGCGAGGAGGGCGAGGGTTTCAAGATCGCGATGAAGACACTCGACTTCACTCGCCCAGGGACTGCCGCGGGCGCCGTCGGGGTCGCCCAGGCTGCGTTCGAGCTCGCCGTCGAGTATGCGAAGGAGCGCGTCACCTTCGACGTTCCGATCGCGATGCACCAGGGCGTCAACTTCATGATCGCGGACATGGCGACCGAGATCGAGGCGGCGCGGCTACTCGTCTGGCAGTCAGCCTGGCTCCACGACCAGGGCGAGCGCGCAACCCTGCAGTCCTCGTTCGCGAAACGCTTTGCGGCCGACACGGCGATGAAGGTCACGACCGACGCCGTGCAGGTCTTCGGCGGCTACGGGTACATCAAGGAGTACCCGGTCGAGAAGCTGATGCGCGACGCGAAGCTCTTCCAGATCTACGAGGGCACGTCCCAGATCCAGCGGCTCGTGATCGCCAAGGAGATCTTCCTCCCCCGAGGCGAGTAGGGTCACGCCGTGGCTCTCGAGATCGACCTCTCCGGGCGCGTCGCGCTCGTCACCGGCGGCTCGCGCGGGCTCGGCCGTGCCGATGCCCTGACGCTCGCGCGCGCGGGAGCGGACGTCGCGATCGCGGACATCCTCGTCGAGTCCGAGCTCTCGGAGGAGACCGACAGCTGGGGAGCGCTCGCGACCGCCGCGAGAGCCCAGGGCCTCGTACACACCGAGGAGACGGTCGAGGAGATCCGCTCGCTGGGGCGGCGCTCGCTCGCCGTACGGTGCGACGTGACCGACCGCGACCAGGTCGCCGCCGCGGTGGATCGCACGGTCGAGGAGCTCGGATCGGTCGACATCCTCGTCAACAACGCGGGGACGCTCGATCACGTCGGTCAGTTCCACGACCAGTCGCCGGAGCTGTGGGAGCGGGACCTTCGCGTCAACCTGAGCGGCGGGTTCAACTGCGCCCAAGCGGTCTGGCCGCACATGAAGGAACGCGGGTGGGGCCGCATCGTGAACATGGCTTCCGTCGCCGGCACGCTCGGGGGCTTCGGCCAGGCGAGTTACTCGACGACGAAGTCCTGGATTCTCGGGCTGACCAAGACGCTCGCGATGGAGGGCGGCCGCCACGGGATCACGAGCAACGCGATCGTGCCGGGGATCATCGGTACCGAGGCGTTCCACATGGCGAACGCGGCGATGAACGAGCGCATCGCCGCCCGCACCGTGTTCAAGCGACCCGGCGAGCCCCAGGACATCGCCAAAGCCATCGCGTTCCTGTGCTCGGATCTCGCGGCGTACATCACCGGCGTCGAGCTCTACGTGTCGGGCGGGATCGAGCTCTTTGTGTTCTGAGCGCCCTTTCTCTGGGGCACCCCATCCCACCACCCACTGCCAATTCTAGTTCGCGAACGT
>DASUQY010000241.1:0-2330 GCA_036280315.1 Actinomycetota bacterium | reverse complement strand
ACCTGGTCGACCGCGACAGCGAACTCGAGGTGCTGCCAGCGTGCGAGGCGTACGGCATGGGCGTGATCCCGTGGAGCCCGCTCGGCGGCGGGCTGCTGGGCGGCGTAATCGAGAAGCTCGAGGGGGGCCGGCGGTCGGGGGGCAGCGTTCAGGAGGAGCTGGACAAGCACCGCGATCGGATCGAGGCGTACGAGAAGTTCTGCGCTGATCTCGGCGAGCGCCCCGCCGACGTCGCGCTCGCGTGGCTCCTGGCGAACCCCGTCGTCACGGCACCGATCATCGGACCGAGGACGATGGAGCAGCTCGACGGCTCCATGCGTTCGCTCGAGCTCCGACTCGACGACAAGACGATGCGGCGACTCGACCAGATCTTCCCCGGTCCCGGGGGACCGGCGCCCGAGGCGTACGCGTGGTAGTCACGATGTAGACACGTCATTCGTCACGTTCCTGTGGAGACCGTGGTCGGTTCGTTGCGGCCGCGACGCCGCATCTGGGATACCGTCCGTCCGTGACGGCGAAGGAAGGCCACCCGGTCGAGCGCGTAGAGGACCTGACTGAGGAGGAGGGAGCCGTGCTCCTCAAGGTCGTGGAGGTCCTGCGGCGCATCGAATTCGGAACGATCCTTCTCGTCGTGCAGGACGGAAAGGTCGTCCAGATCGAGATGGCCGAGAAGTTCCGCCTTCGGTGACGCACGCTTCGTTGACAGCCCTCGCGCACCCTCGATAGTGTCGAGCCGTTCGGCTGGCTGACCAGACGACTGGAGGCCGCGACACCTTCGTGTCGCGGCCTTTTTGCGTTCGTGGAGGAGGAGGAGTCGATGCGAAAGGTTTTGTTACTGGCCGCGGTGGCGCTCATCGCGGCTGCGTGCGCGGGCTCAGAAGAGAGAGCGCGAGGTGAGGAGGGCGTCCTTCGCCTCGGCATCTTTCCGAACCTGACCCATGCGCCCGGTTACGTCGCGCTCGAGCAAGGCATCTTCGAGGACGTACTCGCGCCGACGCGTGTGGAGGTCACCTACTTCAACTCGGGTTCCGACGCGGGCGCGGCGATCCAGTCCGGTTCGATCGACGCGACGTACATCGGCCCCGGCCCGGCAACGGCGTTGTACCTGCAGCCCGATTCACGGGTGGCGATCGTGTCTGGCGTCACGTCGGGTGGGGCGTCGTTCGTCGTTCGCACGGGCGCGGGGATCGACTCGCCAGAGGACTTGGCCGGGAAGCGGATCGCGGTTCCCGGGGTCGGCAACACCCAGGACGTCGCGCTTCGCACGTGGCTGCACGAGCAGGGTCTCAAGGCGAACGACGAAGGCGGCGAGGTGTCCGTCGCGGCGGTCGACAACCCGGAGCTGCTCGGCCTCTTCCAGAACGGACACCTCGACGGCGCGTGGGAGCCCGAGCCGTACCCCAGCCTCCTGATCGCCGAGGGGCTCGCCGAGGAGTTCGTCGACGAAGCCGACCTGTGGCCGAACGGCGAGTTCGTCACGACGGTTCTCGCCGTGAACACGACGTACATGGACGCCAATCCCGAGGTCATCTCGAACCTCGTCGAGGCGAACGTCCAGGCGATCGATGCCATCCAGGACGACTCGGAAGGAGCGAAGGCGGCCGCGCAGGCGGGACTCGTCAAGGCGGGCGCACCTGCGCTCGACCAAGCGGTCGTCGACACGGCGTGGGACAGGCTCACCTTCACGTGGGATCCCATCGCGCCGAGCCTGATCGAGGGGGCGGCGAACGCGTACTCCCTCGGCTACCTCGACTCGGAGCCGGCGGACATGCCGTCGCTGTTCCAGCTCGAAAGCCTGAACGACGTCCTGACCGGGATGGACGTGCCGGTCATCCAGGTGGTCCCGTGAGGCCCGAGCTTTCGTTGGTCCAACCGGAGACGCGTGACGGCACGCCGAAGCTCGCGGCTCGCCGCGTCTCGAAGACGTTCCGCAATCAGCGCGGTGGCGTAATCCGCGCGCTCGGCACGGTCGACCTCGACGTCGCGCCCGGAGAGTTCATCTGCCTGATCGGGCCGTCCGGTTGCGGGAAAACGACGCTGCTGAACCTGTTTGCCGGCCTAGACCGGCCCGATTCGGGCGAGCTCTTCATCGACGGCCGTCCGATCCATGCGCCCGGACCAGACCGGGCCGTGCTGTTCCAGGATCCGGCCTTGTTCCCGTGGCTGAGCGTGCGCAGAAACGTTGAGTTCGCTCTCGACCTGATCGGAACGCCGAGGGACGAGCGCGGAGATATCGCGATGCACTGGCTACGGCGGGTACACCTTGGGCGTTTCGCCGACGCGCAGCCGCACGAGCTCTCCGGTGGGATGCGTTCGCGCGCGGCACTGGC
>DASUQY010000240.1:0-4638 GCA_036280315.1 Actinomycetota bacterium | reverse complement strand
TACGGTCGCTCGCTCGAGGTGCTCCGGATCGCCAAGCGTCTACGCGAACGGCAGATCACCAAGTCGAACCTCATCCTCGGCATGGGCGAGACCCCGGACGAGGTTCCGGAGGCCCTGAACGACCTGGCAAACGCCGGCGTGGACATCGTGACGATCGGCCAGTACCTGCAGCCGACCACCTACCACCTGCCCGTCGATCGATGGGTACACCCGGAGGAGTTCGCCCGGTGGAAGCGGATCGGTGAGAGCGAACTTGGCATCTCGCACGTCGAGGCCGGACCACTCGTTCGTTCCAGCTACCACGCCGGCAAGCAGCTTCGGCGCGCGATCGACGCGAACGCAGCGCTCGCGGGCTGACCGGCGGAAGGGCGGAGGAGCCGACCTGTAAGCCGGGTTCTGTGCGACGGTCTGCGACCGTCGCGGCGACCATCTCTCTGGATCCCTTTCGGGATCCCGGGGCCGTCGCCCTCGTGCAGCCGACCCGGGAGCTCGAGGCGGGCCACCCCTCCGGCCGGGAATTCCGCGGCCGAACGCTCCCTGCTTGGCCTTGCTCCGGGTGGGGCTTGCCGAGCCGGACCGGTCACCCGATCCGCTGGTGAGCTCTTACCTCACCGTTTCACCCTTACCGCAACGCGGCGGTCTGTTCTCTGTGGCGCTTTCCGCGGGTCGCCCCGCCTGGGTGTTACCCAGCACCCTGCCCTTCGGAGCCCGGACTTTCCTCGAACGTCTCCGCCCGCGGTCGCCCGGTCGGCTCCTCCGCGGAACGAGTATACGGGCGCCGTATCATCGGCGGACGATGCGGCCCGCTTCGCTTCTGATCGCGACGGTACTCGCGGTCGGCGGCTGCGCACCGCAACCCGACGGTCCGGCAGCGCCGATCGCCGTCGAGCAGCTGGGAGGAGCCCCGGCCCTCGAAGCGTCGGCCGCGAGAGCCGCCGTCGTCGACTTCGTCTCCGCATATGCCGCCTCGCCGACGGAGGGGGTCGGCGCCCTCGCCCAATCGGTCGCCAGCCCCGAGCTCGACACGTGGGTGCGGTGGCTCGACGTTCAGCATCGAGAATTCGACGGCGCAATCGACGCGGCCGCCGACGTTCGCGACGTGGAGTTCGTCGGATCGCTCGAGGAGAACCGAGCTCGGATCGCGCAGGTCGCCCTGTCGGCGTCGGTCGTCTTCCACATCGATCCCGATGAGGATGACGCTTTCGAGTCGGTGCGGATCCTCGATGGCGCGGTCACGCTCATGCGGACCGACGACGCGGCGACGTACAAGGTGTTCGATCTTCAGCGCGACGGCGTGCGGATGTCCGAGGCGATCGAGGCCTTCCGAGACGAGGTGCGGACGGAGCAGAAGGTCGAGGTGCAGCTGGACTCGCTGTTCATGTTCCCGCCGAACTGGCAGTTCAACATGGTGATACGCAACGACGCATCGGAGCCCTTGTTCCTCGACGCGAACTCAACAGGCCTCTACGTTGAAGAAGGAGACGGGTTCGAACGAATACCGGCGGTGATCAGCGGACCGTTCGAGGTCGTGCCGCCGGCGTCGGAGGTCGAAGGGATCCTGGCGTTTCGTCTGCAGCCGACCGCCTCGGGCCGCGTCCTGACGCTCGCCTACAAGCTCGGTCGTCGCGACCGGAACCAGGTCCTCTTCGAGTTCCCGCTCGAAGGCCTGGTCACGTCCGTTCCTCCTCCCCCTCCAGCAGACCAGGAGACGGCGGGGGACGTGACCACGTAGCGCCGGCTCCGGCGAGCCACTCGTCCACACCATCGTTCGCCAGTCGGTCCGCCTCTTTGTTCTCCTCGCGTGGAACGTGCTCGTACCGAACGGCTCGGAATCCGGCGGCGAGCGACCGAACGCGAGCGTGCAACTGCAGTAGCGTGGGGTTCTTCACTCGGTACCTGCCCGAGAGCTGCTCGACGAGCAGTCTGCTGTCCGAACGCAGCAACACGTCGGTCGCGCCCAGCTCTGCTGCGCGTTCCAGCCCGCGGATCGCGGCCGTGTACTCCGCGACGTTGTTCGTGGCCACGCCGATGCCTTCGGCGACCTCGGCGAGGACCGCTCCCTTGGTGTCGGTAATCTGAACGCCGATGCCTGCGGGGCCCGGATTGCCCCGCGCGGCACCGTCACACGCGACGATCACGCGAAGACGACGATCCGCCGGCAGTACTCGCACCTCTTGATGCCGTCGTCGCGCTTCAGCCGGTCCAGCTCCATCGCGGAGAGCTTCTCGTGGCACGCCTGGCACACGCCGTCGACGATCGCCGCGGCACCGATCCCCTTCTTCTGCCTGCGGAGGTCGTCGTACAGCTCGAGCAACTCCTCTTCGATCTGGCTGGCGAGCTCCGAGCGAGTCGCGCGAAGTTCGTCGAGGTTCCGGCCGATGTCGTCCAGCTCTCTCACCGCGTCACCGCCCACCTCGTCCACCCGCGCACGAGCGGCCGCGACCTCCTCCGTCGCCTTCGACGCCCGGGCATCCATGTCCTCACGTCGAACCATGAGCTCGAGCAGCTCGTCCTCGGTGCGAGAGCGTCGCTCCTTCAGGTTCGTGATCTCGTGCTGGAGCGCTTCCAGCTCTTTGGTGTTGGCGATGCTCCCGTCGTACATGCGCTTCTGCTCGTCGTCGAGCTTTCGGCCCATCGATTCGATGTCGTGCTCGAATCGAGACGACTGCGTGGCGACCGAGTCGAGCGCGAGGCGGAGCTCGCCGAGCCGCGACTCGGCGTCCTCCATCTGCTTCCTGGCGATCGCCAGGTCTTCGCCCGCCTCGAGCTGCCCGCGACGATGCTCGAGACGGTCCATCGAGGAATCGGTGGCTTGGAGATCGAGCAGTCGGTCCATCCCGCGCATCGACATGATCGACATGAGGTTAGCCGATGCGTCTGGAACCACCGCTGAGCAGGGCGATGACACTCGCTCAAAGGAGCTCGAGCTGTTCGGCCTTCTCTCCGCGAGAGCGTTCCGAGGTTCGCCACCGGCGCGGGCGCTCCGGCGCCGGCCGCGTGCCACCGAGTTCGCGAAAGAGATTGCCGACAGCATCGCCGAGCGCGTTCCGGTCGCCCGGCGGTCCGTACGGCGTTCGGTACATCTCCTCGTAACGGGGAACGAGGTCCGGGTAGGTCTCTGCGAGCCACGGCATGAACTCCTCGCGCACGCCGGGACGGAGGTGCAGCAGTATCGGGGAGACGTGCGTGGCGCCCGCATCGATCGCGGCGATAACCACCGCTCGGAGTTGGTCGGGACCATCGGAGATGCCCGGAAGGATCGGCGCCATCAGGATCCCGCACGGGATGCCCGCCTCGTTCAGGGCCGCGACGGCCTCCATGCGCGCGTTCGGGTGGGGCGTGCCGGGCTCACTCTTGCGCCAGACGTCCTCGTCGAGCGTCCCGATCGAGAACGCCGTCGTGACCTCGGTGACGTTCGCGGCCTCGACGAGTCGGTCGAGGTCGCGCAGGATGAGCGTTCCCTTCGTGAGGATCGAGAACGGGTTCCGGTAATCACTGAGCGCGTCGATGATCCTGGGCATCAACTTGTACCGGCCCTCGGCGCGCTGGTACGGGTCGGTGTTCGTGCCCATCGCGATGCCCTCGCCTTTCCACTTCTTGGCACCGAGCTGACGACGCAGGACGTCGGGCGCGTTGACCTTGACGACGATCTTCGTCTCGAAGTCCTTGCCAGCGTTCATGTCGAGGTACGTGTGCGTGGGACGGGCAAAGCAATAGTGGCAGGCATGCGAACAACCGCGATACGGGTTGATCGTGTACTTGAACGGCAGGTAGTTGCCCGGAACCTGATTGATGATCGTCTTGCACTCCGCCTCGATGAACTCGATCCCGCGAAACTCCGGGGTATCGAACGTCCGCCGGGCGATCTCGAAAAGCTGTTGGGGCACCGACCGATGATAGAACACATGTTCGAGTCGCTGCAACTCTCCTCATCCGGGTGATCTAGGGTTCCGCGCATGTCCATCTGGCTCGTTCGACACGGCGAGACGGAATGGACACTCTCCGGCCAACACACCAGCCGAACCGACCTTCCGCTCACCGCGGAAGGAGAGCTCCAGGCCGTCGCGATCGGCAGGCTCCTCGCCGACCACCATTTCGACGCGGTGCTGTCGAGCCCCATGCAACGCGCCGTCAACACGGCGAAGCTCGCGGGCTTCGGTGACCGCGTGCAGACGAACGATGCGCTGACGGAAGTCGATTACGGCGACTACGAAGGACTCACGACGAACGAGATCTGGGGCAGGGCTCCCGGCTGGGAGCTCTTCCGAGACGGCAGTCCAGGCGGCGAGACGCCACAACAGATCGAGCACCGCATCGACGCGCTGCTTGGGGAGATCCATACGCTCCGCCCGAACGTGTTGCTGTTCGGCCACGGTCATTGCATGCGGGCGATCGGCGCGCGGTTCCTCGAACTCCCCGTAGCGTTCGGAACTCACCTCCGACTCGACCCGTCGTCGGTTTCGGTCCTTTCGCACGAGCGCGACGGCCCAACGATCGTCGTCTGGAACCGGCGCATCCCGACGCGCGCCGTCGTCGTTGCGGACGCAGCCATGCGAGCGCAGACCTGATCGGATGGGCTGCCTCCTCGTCATCCTCGCCCTCATCACTCCCCGCGTCGTGATGTTCGCCATGTGGTTG
>DASUQY010000239.1:0-2089 GCA_036280315.1 Actinomycetota bacterium | reverse complement strand
TCGCGACACCGAACGCCTGGGCGCGGCGCCGGACGATAGTTCGCCTCCGCCTTCGACAGTCCCCAGATCTTGGCCACGCCGCATCCTGAGCCCACCCGGTGACTTCGCGCAACCGAGCGCGTCGGGGACCGACGCTAGGCTTGGAGCTCCGGTTCACTCGAGGAGGAACCATGACCGCGGCCGTTCTGTCGATCGTCACGCTCGGGGTCGACGACCTTGCCAGCTCGTCTGCGTTCTACGAAGCGCTCGGGCTCGAACGGTGCACGTCGTCGATGGACGAAATCGTTTGGTTCAGGACGCCGCACTCGTACATCGGTCTGTTCGGGCGCGATGAGCTCGCCCAGGATGCGGCGATCGAGCCGGGTGGGCGAACCGCGTTCGGCGGCGCGACGTTCGCCATCAACGTCTCCTCGGAGGCTGAGGCCGACGAGTGGTACGAGCGCGCGCTCGCCGCCGGCGCTGACGTGCTGAAGCGGCCGGAGAAGACGTCTTGGGGTGGGTACTCGGGCTACTTCGCGGATCCGGACGGGCATCCCTGGGAGATCGCGCACAACCCCTCCTGGACGATCGGTGACGATGGACGACTGGTGATCCCGTAAGCGGGTCGCTACGACCCGCGCAGTGACGCGGCGAGCCCGAGCGCCTTCGCCACGGCGTCTTCGGCCGACGTCGCCCGGACGATCGCATCGATCGCCGTACCTTCGCGAACGAGCTCCCACGTGCCGAGCCCGACGACGGGCTTCCCCATCTTCAGCGCGAGGGCGATCTCGGAGAGCGTCCCGTATTCGCCGTGCACCGCGATCACGACGTCGGCCGTTCGCACGACGATCGCGTTTCGCGCCTCGCCCATGCCCGTGGCCACCGCGATCGTGAGGTAGGGATTCGCGTCGAGCCGCGACGCCGTGGGAAGGATCCCCACCGTCGTCCCGCCGGCATTGATCGCTCCGCCCGCCGCGGCCTCCATCACGCCGCCCATCCCGCCGCACACCAACACGGCGCCCCTCTCCGCCAGCAGGCGCCCGACCGTCTCGCCGAGCGCGAGCTCCGACGGTGTTCCGGCCGATGCGCCGACCACCGCCACGTAGGGTGCTCGTTTCATCCCCACGCCCTCCCGAGCATCGCGGCGAGCAGCGCCACCGCGCCGGCCTTGTCGAGCGGCTCGTTCCCGTTGCCGCACTTCGGTGACTGTACGCATGAAGGACATCCATGCGAGCACGGGCAGTTCCGCACCGTCTCCAGCGTCGCGTCGAGCCAGCGCTCTGCCGTTCGGAACCCTCGTTCAGTGATCCCCGCGCCGCCCGGATAGCCGTCGTAGACAAAGATCGCGCACGAGCCCGTGTCCGGATGGAACGCGGTCGAGACGCCGCCGACATCCCATCGGTCGCACGCCGCCACGAGCGGCAGGAGCCCGATCGCCGCGTGCTCCGCAGCGTGGGCGGCACCGGGCAACGCGCTCTCGGATATCGACGCGCGCTCGATCGTGCTCGGCTGGATCGCCCACCACACGGCCCTCGTCTCGAGCGTCTGTGGCGGAAGCGCCAGCGGCACAACGTCCAGGATCTCGCCGGTCGCGACGTGCTTGCGTGCGAACGCCGTCACCTGGTTCGACACGTGGACGGTTCCGAAGAACGAAGGGACGCCGCCGCTCGTCTCCGCGGTCTCGTCCACGTCTCCGACCCGGATATCCGTGATGTCGCGGGCCTGCGTGTAGTAGTCCGGGTCGCTGCGCGACACGAGCGCGGCGTGACCCGCGAGGTCGAGTGCCCGCACCTCGAACTGCTCCCCCTGGTGCAGGTAGATCGCGCCGGGATGGACCTGGGTGAAGGCCCGCGACTCGTCGACCGTGCCGAGGAGCTCGCCGGTCTCCTCGATCACGATCGAGAACGTGTGCCCGCCGGCGCTCCGCATGTCGACCTCCCGGTGCGGGACGTCGCGGCCGCGGTAGTGCCATTTCTCTCGGCGACGCGCGATCTCCGCCCGCTCCTCGAGCCGCGCGAGCGTGTCCGTCGCGCCCGGCCAGAAGATCTCGATCTCTTCGTCCGACAGCGGGTACTCGCGCGCGGCGCACGCGAGATGAGGCTCGAGCACG
>DASUQY010000238.1:0-14411 GCA_036280315.1 Actinomycetota bacterium | reverse complement strand
GACGCCGGGCGCCAACTCCAGAGTGGTCTTGTCGGCGAACGACTTGAAGCCTCGGACCTGCAGGGATCGGAGGAACATCGAAAGGCGATGCTAGCAGCGGCTTTTCGCTCGACCGTGCATTTCCGAGCCCGAACTTCGGGCCGACAGGAATCAGTGCACAACGCGGAACGAGACGTCCCCGACGGGGTCCTCGGCGACCGCCTCGACCTCGTCGATACGAGCGAGCTCCGGTCCGCTCCGGCACCACTCGACCATCCGATCGACGGCATGGTCGGGACCCTCGAACGCGGCCTCCACGCTACCGTCGGGGCGGTTGCGGACATACCCCCTGAGGCCCGCTTCGCGTGCCAGGCGCGCGCATGTCGCTCGATAGAACACACCTTGCACGCGGCCGCCCACCGTGACCCGCACCCGCTTCACCCGCGCATACTAGGTGCGTGGCCACCTACGACTCACGCGCGGCACTGCTCGTCGTCGACATCCAGAACGACTTCGCCCATCCGAATGGCAGCCTCTACGTCGACGGCGGGCACGAGATCATCCCCATCGTCAACGAGGAGGTGTTGGCCGCGGCGGCGGCCGAGGCGGACGTGATCTATTCGGCCGACTGGCACCCGCCGTCGACCCCGCACTTCCGGAAGGACGGCGGCGTTTGGCCGGTCCACTGCGTGCACGATACGTGGGGCGCCGCGTTCCATCAGGAGCTGCGCGTCGAGCCCTCTTCGCTCGTGATCCACAAAGGGGTCGGCGGCGAGGACGGCTATTCGGCGTTCAGCGTGCGCGACCCGCGCAGCGGCGAGACCTGGGAGACGGCACTCGGCCACGAGCTCCGCGAGCGGATGATCCGGCGACTGGCCGTCTGTGGGCTCACCACGGACTACTGCGTGGTCGAGACCGTTTCCGACGCTCGAGAACGACAGCTCGAGGTCGACGTCCTCACCTCGGCGATCCGAGCGGTCGAACGCACACCCGGCGACGGCGACCGCGCGCTCCAGCGGATGCGCGACGTCGGCGCCGTGCTCCTGCCCTAGCGCCCTTCGCGCGGAACCAGCGCGAACTAGGATTGACATTGCGGGCAGAAGTACGCGTTCCGCCCCGAGATCTTGACGGCCTTGATCGGCGTTCGACACCGGCGGCACGGGAGCCCGGCCCGTCCGTACACCTTCAGCTCGTTCTGGAACTCCCCCGGCTTGCCGAACAGATCCAGGTACGCCTCGTCGTCGAGCGTCGTGCCGCGGAATCGGATCGCCTCCTGCAACACCTCCTGCATCGCGCGGTACAGGCGCCGTACCTCCTGCGAGGACAGCGAATCGGAGAGCCGGTCGTATCGCAGACCTGCGCCGAACAGCACTTCGTCCGAGTAGATGTTCCCCAGGCCGCTCACGAACTTCTGGTCCATGAGCAGTTGCTTCATCTTCGTCGCGCGCTGCGTGAGCGCGCCGCCGAAAGCGTTCCACGTGAAGACGTGATCGAGCGGGTCGATCGCAATGTGCTGCAGCTCCCTCACCTTGCCCAGCTCGTCCGCGGCCGTCACGAACATCTCGCCGAACGTGCGCGGGTCCACGAAGCGTAGGTCGCCGCCTTGGACGAACGTGATCACGACGTGAGTGTGCTGCGGGAGGGGCACGCGCTTGGTGCCGCGCACGAACTGTCCGGACATCCCGAAGTGCACGACGAGGACGTCGCCGTCGTCCATGTGGAGTAGGACGTACTTACCGCGGCGCTCGGCCTTGGTGAACTTCCGGCCCACGACCCGGTCGGTGAAGTCCTTTCGCTTGCCGTGACGTCGGATCACGCGCATCGCATTCCTCGACGCCCGGACGTCTGCCGTCGCCACCTTGCGTCCGACGACGTCCTTCTCTAAGTCGCGCCGCATGACCTCGACCTCGGGGAGTTCCACTTACCTCGCCTTCTTCCGTGCCGCCGCCGGCTGGGCGTCAGTCCTCGTCGTCGCGCTGGCGTGCGATTCCAGGCTCTGGGTGCGGCGTGCGCCGTCCCGCTCGGTCAGTCGGACGTACGCCTGGTGCGCAGCCTCCTGTTCGGCCTCCTTCTTCGAGCGGCCCATGCCGCTCCCGAGCTCCAGCCCACCGAGGAACACCGTCGCCGTGAACTCCTTCTCGTGATCTGGGCCTCGCTCGCTGATGCGGTACTCGGGCAGCGAGTGCAGATCCGCCGACGCCAACTCCTGAAGGATCGTCTTGTAGTCGCGGCCGCCCTCACCGCGCACGTACGCGATCATCCGCGGCCTGAACACCCGCACGATCAGCTTGCGTGCCGCGTCGAGCCCTTGGTCCAGGTAGACGGCGCCGAGGAGCGCCTCGAGCGCATCGGCGAGGATGCTGCTCTTGTCGCGCCCTCCGCTACCCTCTTCGCCCTTCCCGAGGTGCACGTACCGCCCGATCCCGAGATCGCGTGCCACGTCGGCCAGCGCGCCCATGTTCACGATCGCCGCACGCAGCTTCGCCAGCTCACCCTCTGTCATCTCGGGGAACTCACGGAACGCCATGTCGGTGACGACGATGCCGAGGACGGCGTCGCCCAGGAACTCCAGGCGTTCGTTGTGCGCCTGCGTGTCGTTCTCGAACGCGTATGAACGGTGCGTGAGTGCGATCTCGCGCAGCGCGGCGTCCTTGAACCGAACGCCGAGCAACCGGTCGAGCGCCTGATCGTTGTGCCCGTTCGCCGCTCCGGCGCGCGAGGCTCTCTTCGTTCGGCCCCGCGCTCCGCTCTTCGAGGCCTGGGAATCACCAGCGGGTGTCACGCCGTCACTCGACCTCCACCGCTTGACGCCCTGCGTAGTAGCCGCAGTTCGAGCAGACGCGGTGCGGAAGCTTCGGCTGGTGGCATTGCGGGCACTCCGAGTAGGTCGGCGGTTGCGCCTTCCAGTTGGCCTTTCGCTTGGCGCTCCTCGTGTGGGACTGGCGTCGCTTCGGAACCGGCATCGATCGTGTCCTTTCCTGTTGGTCGCGGTCAGCTTTCGGGGTGGCGTCGGGATGGGCCCGCGTCCTCGTCGGTTGGAATCTCCGGTGCGTCGATGAGGAGTCCGGCGAGCACGGACCACCGCGGATCCGTCGTGTCGTGGCCCGGGCACTCTCCGAGGTTGCGGTCTCCGCCGCATACAGGGCACAGCCCGAGGCAGTCCGGCTTGCACAGCGGCGAGAAAGGCATCTCCAGCACGACCGCGTCTCGAACCATGGGCTCGGGGTCGAGGCTGAGGTCCGGGTCGATCGCGTAGTCGTCCTCGGGTCCAGGCTGGCGAGCGAACATCTCCTCGACCGCGAGATCGAAGTCCCGTTCGAACTCCTTCAGACACCTGGCACAGCGCATCGTGAACCGCCCGGAGATGCTTCCGTGAACGAAGATCCCGTCGAGGACGCTCTCGAGCGTGAGGTCGCCCTCGATTGGTTCGTCCTCGCGGACGTCGGCGAGTTCGGTGTGCAGACCGGGAACGCCCTCCTCGACGCGAACGGTCTTCGAGGCGCCGGGGTGTTCGATCAGGTCGCGCACGTCGATGGGGCGCATCATGCGCCCTCGTCCTCGAGCATCGGCATCTGGACGTCGGGACCGATCTCGACGTTGGTCGTGGGGACAGAGCCGCGGAGCTTCTCGCGCCCCGCCTGGACCTGGTCGATCGTCCGGCTGATCGACTGGTTGGTCTCGATCACGTCCTCGAGGATGCGCTGCAGCGCGCCCTCGAGCTGCGCGAGCTTCGCGTCGACGTAGTCCTCCGACTCCAGACGGAGCCGGCGACCGTCCTCGCTCGCTTCCTGCACGATGCGCTGCGCCTCCTCCTGCGCACGCTGCACAACCGCCTCGTGGGAGGCCATCCGCAGCTGCTCCTCGCGCGCGGCTTCGACCATCGCCTCGGTGTCGCGGCGAGCCTTCGCCAGGAGCTCCTCACGGTCTTTCACGATCCACCGTGCCTGCTTGATCTCGTCCGGGAGCGAGTCCTTCATCTGTGTGATGAGCTCGAGTACCTCGTCGCGGTTCAACAGTGCGGACGACGACAGCGGCATCGACTTCGCGTCGCGCACGAGCTCCTCGAGCTGCTGGATGCGGGCGGAAAGATCCATCCTTACGCGAACCTCTCCTTGAGTCGCTCGGCGACGACGGGAGGGACGAGACCGCTCACGTCTCCGCCCAGCTTCGCGACCTCCCTCACCAGGGAGGACGACAGGAACGACCATTGCGGCGCCGTGGTCATGAACAGCGTCTCCACGCCGGCGAGCGAGTGGTTCATCTGCGCCATCTGGATCTCGTACTCGAAGTCGGTCACCGCGCGGAGGCCCTTGACGACGACGTCAGCACCACGCTGAATTGCGTATTCCACGAGCAATCCGGAGAACGCCTCGACCTCGACGTTGTTGAGGCCCTGCGTGACCTCCTTGAGCAGGGTGACGCGCTCCTCTGCGGTGAACAGCGGTTGCTTGGAGGGATTGTCGAGCACACCGACGATCAGCGCGTCGAAGCGCTGAGCAGCACGTTCGATGATGTCGAGGTGACCGTTCGTCACGGGGTCGAACGTCCCCGGACACAGGGCGGTCAAGCCCATCTATGCCTCCCGGAGAATCAGTACGGCGGTGTCCCCGTACTCGAGACGCCTTGCGACCAGCCAGTGTACTGGAATGACAGGCGTGAAACTCCTGGAGCCACGCGTGAGAACGACCGCCCCGCCTGCCTGCACCCACCCGTCGGAGAGGCCCTCGAGCACGCCATCGACCGTCGCGACGTCGGCGTCGTAGGGCGGGTCCGCCAGGACCAGGTCGAACCTGCGGCCCGGTTCGCGCCTTCGGCTGACGAACGCCGAGACCTCCGATGAGACGACCTCGGCGCGTTCGGCCAGCCGGGTCCGATCGAGGTTCTGGTGGATCGTGCGGACCGCGGCCCTGCTCTGCTCGACGAACGTCGCGCGGTCGGCCCCCCGGGAGAGCGCCTCGATCCCGAGCGCCCCGGTTCCGGCGTAGAGGTCGAGGACATCGGCGCCGGGGACGTCGGCGCCGATGCTCGAGAACAGCCCCTCCCTGGCGCGGTCAGAGACGGGCCGAACTCCCGGCGGAACGGACGCGAGCCGGACACCCTTCGCGGTCCCGGCGATCACGCGCACGTGCGGAAGCTACACAGCCTCCGTCACCCGTCGGGTCTAGACGACCCCGGCCTCGTTCGCGTGCCGAACGAGCTCGGCGCGGGTGCGAAGGCCGAGCTTGCGCATGACGCTCGCGCGGTGGTTCTCGACGGTTCGAACCGAGACGAACAGCATCGAGGCGATCTCGGCGTTGGTGTGCCCGAGCGCGATGAGGCGCAGCACCTCGCGTTCGCGCTCGCTGAGGTCGTCGATCGCACGCGCCCGAACGCGACCGGGCGTGTCGCGCCACCGAGCGAGCGCGGCGCCCAGCGAGGGCTGGAGGTATTCCGAACCAGCGGCGACGTGTCGAACCGCGTCGACGAGCTCCGTCGAGGCCGTCTCCTTCAGGAGGTACCCGCTCGCGCCGGCGGCGAGACACATTTGCACGTCCGTCGGGTTGTCCACCATCGTGAGTACCAGGATCGCGGCGGCCGGGTGGCGTTGCTTGAGACGGCGGACCACCTCGGCCCCCCGCTCGTCCGGAAGCATCAAGTCCGCGACGACCACGTCGGCACGGACGTCGAGCGCCACTGCGTCGTCGACCGAACCGGCCTCGGCTACGACGGTGACGCCCTCCTGTCGTTCCAGAAGTGCGCGCAAGCCCTCACGGACGACGACGTGGTCGTCGATCAGGAGCACGCCGATCGTCGCGTCGTTCACGCGTTCACCCTCCCCGGTACGGCGGTGCGGGTGACGTTGGGGGCATCCTTGATCGGAACCTCGAGCCGAATCCTGGTCCCTGCACCGGCAGCCGACTCGACCGCCAGCCTGCCCTCGACGAGCTCGGCGCGCTCGCGCATGCCGATCAATCCGAGTCCCCGTCCCGCCTGGATCGAAGCCGGATCGAACCCCCTGCCGTTGTCTTCGACGAGCGTCGTCAGCATGCCGTCGTTCCGCCGCATCACGATCGAGATAGCCTCAGCGCGCGCGTGCTTCTGCGCGTTGTGGACGGCCTCTTGCACGACGCGGTACACGACCGCCTCGGATTCCGGAGGAAGCCGAAGCTCCCCGATCTCCTCGTGCAGGTCGACGAGGACGTCCGGGACGGAGACGTCCTCCGCGAGTCGGCGCACTGCCGGTACGAGGCCGAGTCGTTCGAGCTCGGGTGGGCGGAGGCTCCACACGAGCTGACGGCTGTCCGCGATCGCGCGCCGGACGAGCTCGGTCACGCGAACGGCGCGGGGTCTCGCCCCCGGTGGGACCTCCAACTCGAGGTCGGATGCGAACAGCGAGATCGACGTGAGCAGCTGGCCGAGGCCGTCGTGCAGTTCGAGCGCCACGCGTTCGCGCTCCTCTTCCTGGGCCCGGACGATGCGGTGCAGCATCTGTTGCCGTTCCTGGGCCAACTGCTCAAGCTGAGTCGCGCGTTCCGCGAGCGCGTTTCGCAACAGGGCCTGCCTGAAGGCGATCGCGAGCTCGGAGCCGACCTCTGACGCAATGTCGGAGGCCTCCTCGTCGAACACGCCGGGCGCCATCGACGAGAGCATCAACGCGCCGAGCTGTCCCTCGTCCGCCTTGAGCGCTACGGATAGCGTGCTCCGGGCACCGACGCTTCGCGCCATCGCCGCGGACGGGGTCGAGGCATCGATCTCTTGCACATCGTCCAGGACCAGCACGTCGTGCGAGAGCAGCTCGCGCGCGACCTCGTCGGGAACGTAGGTGGCCGAATCCGGAACGGGACCGAGCGCGTCGGAGAAGTGGCGTACGGCGACTGACGCCAGTCGTCCGGTCCCCGCGTCGACGAGCGCGACGGTTCCCCCGTCGAACGGCACGAGGCGTCGGAGGTGTTCGAGCGCCTGCCCCGCCATCTCGTCGATCGACGTCGCCGCCAGGACGTCGCGGTCCACCTGATGGAGCAGCTCCAGCCGCGTCGCCAGACGTAGCTGCCGGTCGAGCGCCCGTCGCCTGTCCTGCTCGGCCCGCCGCCGGTCCGAGATGTCCTCGATGACGCCGAGCATGCCGGAGATCTCACCGTCGGCGTCGCGGAGGGCGGCAACCGAGAGGCTGACGTCGATCCGAGACCCGTCCTTGCGCATCCGCGTCGTCTCGAACCCCGCGATGCGTTCACCCGCGAACTCCCGCCTCATCAGGTCGGCGAACTCCTCCTTCTTGTCGGGCGGCAGGTACGGCAATGGATGCCCCACGATCTCCGCCGCGGTCCACCCGAACATCTGCTCGGCTGCGGGGTTCCAGTGGCGGACTCGGCCGTCCGGCTCGATGACGATGATGCCGAGCGGCGAGGCGCTGAAGACCCCGCCGAGCGACTCGGTGAGCTCGTGCAGCGCCGCGTCCTGGACACGTTGCGGCGTGATGTCGACCATCACGCCCTGCCACTGAGAGGGACGCCCGTTGTCGGCGGGGATCAGAACGGCCTCGTCGTGGATCCAAACGATGCTGCCATCACGTCGGTGCGCGCGATACTCGATGCTCAGTACGCCCGTTTCGTCGGCGGCATCGCTCGCGGCGAGGACGGCTTCGCGGTCGTCCTCGAGGATCACGCGTTGCCACAGGTCGTCGTCGGTCATCCACTCGTCCGGCTTGTACCCCAAGAGCTCCTCGAGCTGCGGGGCAACGTAGACGCAGTGCGTTCGTTTCGGATCGTCTCGATCGACCTCGTTCAGCCAGACGACGCCGGGAACGCGCTCGACGAGCAGGCGGTACCGACGTTCGGACTCCCGCAACGCGTGGTCGGCTGCGTCGGCTTCGCTCTGCGCGAGCTGCCACTCCCGCCTGAATCGCCGGATGAACAGCCACACCACGCCCGTCGAAAGCAGGACGAAGACCCCTTCCTTGGCGATGCCGACCGAACGCGCAAGGGGATCCTTGAGCAGCAGGCGCAGCGCGATGTCCAGGCCGACAACCCACATCGAAGCGACCAGGGCATACGCGAAAGCCGAGCGAACCGCGAAGCGGTGCGCGCGCTCGGTGGGCGTCGCGCCGGTTGGTGCCCGAGGGAACATCTCCCCAATCCCTCGGGCGAAACCGAGCTCATCTGTAGGGCCGGAGGCGTAGGCCGTCCCGACGTTGATCCGCCCGGACGTCTCCCTACGAGCTGAACAGCCAGCCGATCGAATGCTCGAATCGCGCCCGGAGCTCCCCCATGAGCGACGGGTGATCCTCGAGGCCCGGGTCGGCCTCGATCACCTCGAACGCGCGGGCCCGGGCCCGCCGGACGAGGTCCAAGTCCTCGGCCAGCCGCGCGAGCTTGAGGTCGGGCAAGCCCGACTGCTTCACGTCGAAGAGCGTCCCCTCCCCCCGGAGGCGGAGGTCCTCGTCGGCGAGCTCGAACCCGTCCGTCGTCCGCACCATCGCCAGCAGTCGCGCCCTGGCGTCCTGGTTATCTGGCGTGCTCTCGTCGAACAGGATGCAGTACGAGGCGTTCTCGCCGCGGCCGATCCGTCCGCGCAACTGGTGGAGCTGCGCGAGGCCGAACCGCTCTGCGTTCTCGACGAGCATGACGGTTGCATTCGGCACGTCGACACCGACCTCGATCACGGTCGTCGAGATCAGTACGTGGTGCTCACCCGCGCGATACGCCTCCATGCGTCGCTCCTTCTCGGCGGGTCGCATCCGCCCGTGCAGCAGCTCGACGGACAGGTCGGGGAACACCTTGGTCGCCAAGCGTTCGGCCTCTGCCTCGGCCGCGCGCACCTCGGTCTTGTTCGCTTCGTCGATCGCCGCGCAGACCACGAACGCCTGCCGCCCCGCGGCGACCTCCCGGCGGACGAGGTCGTACGCAGCCTCGCGCTCCTCTGCACTGCGCGCGATGCGCGTCTCGACCGGACGCCGCCCCTTCGGCATCTCGTCGAGGACGACCACGTCCAGATCGCCGTAGTACGTGAGAGCGAGCGTCCGCGGGATCGGTGTCGCCGTCATGATCAGCACATCCGGCGAGGCGCCCTTTCCCTTCAAGGCCATCCGCTGGTGGACCCCGAAGCGGTGCTGCTCATCGACCACCGCAATCGAAAGATCGGCGAAGGCCACACCCTCCTGGACGAGCGCGTGCGTCCCGACGACGAGATCGACCTGACCGCTCGCGATGGCGTCGAGGAGCTTCGGGCGGTTGCGCCCGGTGACCGACGCGGTGAGGAGCGCGTACGTCACGTCGGCCGGATTCTCGGCGGGAGAGTCGTGGTCGAGGAGTGATACCTGCCCATCGGTCCTCGCGGGTTCGGGCCTGACATCGAGGTACGGATGGGCCCCGAACGGACCGAGGAGCTCCTCGATTGAACGGAAGTGCTGCCCGGCGAGCACCTCCGTCGGCGCCATCACCGCTGCCTGGTGTCCGCTCTGGATCGCGACGAGCGCCGCGTGCAGCGCGACCAGCGTCTTGCCCGAACCGACGTCGCCTTGCAAGAGCACGTTCATTGGTCGGGGCCGCGCCATCGCAGCGTCGATCTCCTCCATGGCCCGCGTTTGGGCTTTCGTCGGCTCGAATGGGAGGACGCCGGCGAGTCGTTCGGTGAGCGGTCCATCAGGCGTGTGCGAGACGCCGCGCTCGGCGCTCTCGAGGCGTTGCTTCCGGAACGCCACGCCGACCTCGAGGGCGAACAGCTCGTCGAACTTCAGCCGTTCGATGGCCGTACGGAGCTCTTGCTGGGTTGCCGGGAAATGGATGGACCGGATCGCGCCGTCGAACGCCGCGAGCGCCTCGGCGGCCACGACGCTTTCGGGCAACGGATCGGGGATCGAGCGGAGCTGCTCGAGTGCGTGCCACACCAGCTCACGGATCGTTCGCGTGGTGATGCCGTCGGTCGCGCGGTGCACAGGCGTGATGCGACCGGTGTGAACGAGGTCTCCCTCGTCTGCCGTGAGGAGCTCGACGTCGTGCTTGGTGAGCTGACGCCGGCCGCGGTACAGCTGCATCACGCCGGACGCTGCGACCTCGTGACCCTCGCGGTAGACGTTGGCGATCCACGGCTGGTTGAAGAAGACAAGGTCGATCGTCGCGGTGCCGTCGTACAGGACGACGGTGACCATCGTCGTCCTCGAACGCGTCCGCCGTCGCTCGACCTTCCGCACACGTCCGATCACCGTCGCAGGCTGCCCGACGCGGAGATCGCGGATCCGCGAGACCTCCGAACGATCGATGTATCGCCGCGGGTAGTGGTGCAGGAGGTCCCGCACCGTTTCGATCTCGATGCCGGCGAGGACGTCCGACGCGGGTGGCCCCTTGGTCTGCACGCCCGTCCGTCGATTGGCGAGCCGCCGATCGATCGCAGAAACCGGCGAGTCGAGCGTCAGCGGCATGCGCGACGAGGCCGTTCGCGGGCGTGTAGAGGCATACTGCGTTCTACCACGCGGCACGTGCGACGCTTGCGACGCGACGCTTGCGACGCTTGCGACGCTTCGTCGCACTCGCGCCACTCGTCGAACGAACGAGTTTGCCCAGGGTGTCTGTTACCCTGGGCCGGCTATGGCAGCCGTGTGCGAAATCTGCGGGAAGAGACCCTTCTTCGGCATGCAGGTCTCTCACTCCCACCGGCGTTCACCTCGCCGGTGGAACCCGAACGTGCAGCGAATCCGCGCGCTCGTCGACGGGAAGCCGAAGCGCGTGAACGTCTGCACGAGCTGCCTGAAGGCCGGCAAGGTGCAGCGGCCGCCGGCCAAGTCCTCGGCCGTCAGCTCCTCGGGCTGATCCTCACCCCAAAAAGCGGGTCGACCGGACCGATCCCCTCGCCGATCGGCAGCGCGTGCCGGATCGCGTCGGTCACGAAAAGCTTTCCTAGACGAACCGCATCGAGAAGCGCCTCGCCCCGCGCGAGATGGGCGGCGATCGAGGCCGAGAGCACGCATCCGGTCCCGTGCGTATGCGGGGTGTCGATCCGTTCGCCCTCGATCCAGACGAGTCGCTCCCCGTCGAAGAACAGGTCGTCGGCGCGGTCGGTGTCCTCGAGGTGCCCGCCCTTCACCAGAACCGCCGTCGGCCCCATCGCCTGGATCGCCTCGGCTGCGTCCTCCATGAGGTCGCGCGAGTCGACGCGGAATCCGGCAAGACCGGCCGCCTCGGACAGGTTCGGCGTGACCAGTGTCGCCAGCGGAACGATCCGGTTTCGAAGCGAGTCGACGGCGTCCTCGTCCAGGAGCGCGTGTCCATGTTTCGACACGAAGACCGGATCGACGACGACGTTCGGAACGCGTGTTTCGGCGACGGCCTCGGCGACGGCCTCGACGATCGACGCGGATGCCAGCATCCCGGTCTTGGCGGCGTCGACGCCGATGTCGGTCACGACAGCGCGGATCTGGTCGCCTACCGACTGCGGCGACAGCTGCTCATACCCCGACACGCCCTTCGTGTTCTGAATGGTGACGGCCGTGATTGCGGTCATCCCGAACACACCCAGCGCGCTGAACGTCTTGAGGTCCGCCTGGATGCCGGCGCCGCCCCCGGAGTCGGATCCGGCGATCGACAGCGCCCGGGGTCGGGCGGCCGGTGCTGTGCTCATGCGAAGTGGTCCCACCCCTCCGGCTCGATCGGCTTCTCGTTTCCGTCGGCGTCGACGCCGACGAGCCCATCACCTTCGATGATCGTTCCGATCGTCGCGAGCGTCACGCCGAAACGCTCCCGGAGCGCTCGCGCCGCCGCGTTCGCATCGTCCGGATCGAGCGTCGCGAGCAGCTCGTAGTCCTCGCCGCCAGAAAGCGCGAGCCCGAGCGCATCGACGTCCAGGGTCTCCGCTCCGTCACGGAGCGCCTGCGCGACGGGAACCGCGTCGAGCTCCACGCGCGCGCCGACGCCACTCGCGAGGCACACGCGCGCGAGGTCCTTCGCGAGCCCGTCGGAGAGGTCGATCATCGCGCGCGCGCCACTTCGCGCGAGCGTCTGCCCCTCCCCGACACGCGCGAACGGCCGCGCGAGCGCACCGAGCAGCGCACGGCCCCACGGCTTCGACAGCGCGGCCTGCCGAACGGCCGCGCTCGCCCGCGAGACACGGAGTCCTCCGGCGGCAGCGCCGAGCGAGCCGGTGACGGCGATCGCATCGCCCGGGCGAGCGCCCGAGCGCGGCACCGCGCGACCCGGCGCGACCTGACCGATCACCGTGACGGCGACGATCAGGATGTCGCCTCGATTCGTGTCGCCGCCGACGAGGGCGAGCGCGTATTCCGCGCACGCGTCGCGCATCCCCCCGTACAGCTCGATCACCCACGCGGCGTCGACGTCGGGCGACAGCGCGATCGATACCAGCGCCGAGCGAGGGCTTCCTCCCATCGCGGCGATGTCGGACACGTTCACGGTGACGGACTTCGCGCCGAGATCGCGCGGCGAGATCGTCGATCGCTCGAAGTGCACGCCCTCCACGAGCATGTCCGTCGTCACGACCAGCTGACCGGTGCCGGCCGCGAGCACGGCCGCGTCGTCGCCGAGGCCGACCACGACGTCGCGCACTTCCCCGGTGAGGAGCCGGGTGATCGCTGCGACGAGCTCGTCCTCGGTCAGGTCCATGGCCGCTGCGGCGCGATTGTGTTCGATCGGGCGCCGGACGTTCTGTAGGATAGATGGGCTCCGAGCTGCGTCGATGCGCTCGCGCCCACCACAGAAGGAGACGTTCGTTTGCTCGTCCAGGCGCGCACCGTCCATCAGAGCCCAACGCCGGAGGAGCTGCGCGATTACACCGAGCGCATGCCGACGTGCCGGATCACCGAGTTCGGGAGCGTCAACGTCCAGGCGCGGGTGACTTCGCGGAGCGCGGGAAGCACGTACGTCGTCGCCGAGCGTTCGTCCGGCAAGACGATGACCCGTGAGGAGTTCGAACGGATCGCGGCGATGCAGGATGAGTACCTGCGGGGTCGAGACGCGCTGGTGATCGACGGTTACATCGGCAACGACCCGGAGTTCCGAACGCGCGCCCGCCTATCGATCGAGACCGCGAACGCGAACATCGCAGGCATGCAGCAGAAGCTCTACTTCCAGCGGGACGACGATATCGAGCCGGAAGTGCACGTCGTCTACACGCCGAACCTCTCCGCTCCCGGCTATCCCGATGATCGCGTCATCGCGGTCGATCTCGAGAACGGCCTGACGCGGGTGATCGGCGCCGACTACTTCGGGGAGTCGAAGAAGGGCGGCCTTCGGATGTGGAACAAGAAGGTCTACGACCTCGGCGGGCTCGCGCTCCACGCCGGCATGAAGGTGATCCCGACGGCCCGCGGCGAACGCGTGTTCATGATCATCGGACTGTCCGGGACGGGAAAGACGACCACGACGTTCACCACGCAGAACGACTCGCTACCCGTGCAGGACGACTTCGTCGCGCTGATGCCGGGCGGCAAGGCGCACGGAACGGAGAACGGGTGTTTCGCGAAGACGTTCAGCCTCGACCCGAGCTTCGAGCCGAACATCTACCGCGCAGTGGTGAAGCCGACCACGTATCTGGAGAACGTGTTCCAGGACGGATCGGGGAAGGTGAACTTCTTCGAGCAGTCCTACACGCAGAACGGGCGCGCCGTGTTCGGTATGGACGACCTGGAGCGCTACCGCGACGCTCGCGAGGTCGGACCGGTCGACGCGCTCCTCATCCTCAACCGCAACCAGGACATCATCCCGGCCGTGGCAAAGCTCAATGACGAACAGGCCGCGGCGTACTTCATGCTCGGCGAGACGACCGGAACGTCCGCGGGCGGCGCCGCGGAGGCGGGGAAGTTCCTACGCGTTCCGGGAACCAACCCGTTCTTCCCGATGCCCCACGGGCTGCAGGGGAACCGGATCCTCGAACTGCTCTCCACGCACCCGATCGAGACCTACCTGCTCAACACGGGACGAGTCGGCGGGCCGGACGGCGATGAACGGTCCAAAAAGGTACGGATCCCCGACACGTCGGCGTGTGTCGAGGGCATAGCCGAGGGTTCGATCTCGTGGACCGAGGACGCCGACTTCGGCTACCTCGTCGCCGACAACCTGCCCGGCATCGACGACGCCGACCTGCTGCGGCCCCGCCTCCTGTACGAGCGGCAGGGCAGGATGGTCGAGTACGTCGAGGTCGTCGACCGGTTGAAACGGGAGCGCGTCGCCAGACTGGAGGAGTTCCCCGAGCTCACGCCCGAGATCATCAAGGCGGCGGGCTGACGTCGCGCTCGCCCGACGGCGAGCGCCGGCCCAGGAACCACCCGGCGAGGAGTTGCATCGCCGCGAGAACGAGGGGCACGATCAGGTACCACCGGTACGGCTCGACCTCGTCCACCCACGCTCGCCCCCGCAGATCGACGGACGCATAGATCGCGAACAGCCCGGCCACCGCGAACCACAGGCCCACCCGCCCCGTCACGAACAGCGCGTACAACGCGTGATCGG
>DASUQY010000237.1:0-4104 GCA_036280315.1 Actinomycetota bacterium | reverse complement strand
GCGCTGGTCGGCGCCTCGCTCTCCGCATCGGGCGCCGCCTACCAGGCCGTGTTCCGAAATCCATTGGCCGACCCGTACCTGCTCGGCGCCGCCGCGGGGGCCGGCCTCGGAGCGACGATCTCCGTCGCGTTCGGGCCGTCGGATGCGTTCGCCGTGACCGTGCCACTCGCCGCGTTCATCGGGGCGATCGGCGGGGTCGGCCTCGCGTATTCGCTCGGCCGTTCGGCGCTGGGCGGTCGTTCGGCCACGAGCCTCGTGCTCGGCGGGATCGCGGTCGCGTCCTTCCTCACGGCGGTGCAAACGTTCATCCAGCAACAGCGGTCCGAGACGCTGCGGCAGGTGTACAGCTGGATCCTCGGACGGCTCGGCACGGCCGGATGGGACGACGTGCGGATCGCACTCCCCTCCGTGCTCCTGGCGGTTGCGACGCTGTGGACGGTGCGCCGGCTGCTCGATGTCATCGAGGTCGGCGACCTCGAGGCCGAGAGCCTCGGCCTGAACGTCGGCCGGCTCCGGACGATCGTCGTCGTCGCCGCGTCGCTGGCTACGGCCGCCGCGGTTTCCGTCGCGGGGCTGATCGGCTTCGTCGGAATCATCGTGCCGCATACGGTTCGGCTGCTCTCGGGGACGTCGTACCGTCGTGTGTTGCCGCTGTCGATCCTGTTCGGGGCGTCGTTCGTGATCCTCGTCGACGTCCTTGCGCGGACCGTCGTCGCGCCGGCCGAGATACCGATCGGCGTCATCACGGCGTTCGTCGGGGCGCCGTTCTTCCTGTTCGCGCTTCGACGGAACGCGGGGAGGCTGACGTGACGGCGGGCGTCGGGAGTGCCCTGCGTCTGCGCGAGCTCGCCGTCCGCCTCGGGGGGCGCGAGGTCCTCCGCGACGTCTCGCTCGACGTCCCCATGGGCTCGTGGACCTGCGTCGTCGGACCGAACGGCGCAGGGAAGACCACGCTCCTGCACGCGTGCGCCGGACTCGTCGACCGGGACGGCTCGGTCGAGCTGTTCGGACGGCGGATCGAGGAGCATCGGCGCCGTGAGCGGGCGCGTTCGGTGGCCCTCGTTCCACAAAATCCCGTGATCCCGGAGGCGATGACGGTCCGGCGGTACGTGCTGCTGGGGCGGACGCCTCACGTCGGTCCGCTTGGCGCCGAGGGCCGCGCCGACGTCGCAGCGACGGATTCGGCACTCGATCGCCTCGATCTCGCGTGGGCGGCCGATCGCCGTTTGGACACGCTTTCGGGCGGCGAGCTGCAACGCGCGGTCCTGGCGCGCGCCCTCGCGCAAGAATCACCGTTGTTGCTCCTCGACGAGCCCACCACCGGCCTCGACCTCGGGCACCAGGTGCGCGTGCTTGAGCTCGTCGACGAGCTTCGACGACAGGAACGCCTCACAGTGATGTCGGCGATGCACGACCTCACGCTCGCCGGACGGTTCTCCGACCGGTTCGTCCTGTTGTCGGGGGGGCGCGTCGTCGCGACCGGTACGCGGAACGAGGTCCTGGACGCCGCCGTGATCTCGGAGCACTTCGGGGCGAGTGTTCAGGTCATCGATGAGGGCGACCTCGGGTGGGCAATCGTCCCGTCATCGCGCGGGAGCGACCACCGATGACGACGGCCTCCGAACCGCCGCGCCGAGGACCTCGACCCGCACGAACGCGCGTTGCCTCGCGCGTCCTCCTGCACACCGGCGACGGGAAGGGGAAGACCTCCGCGGCGATGGGGATCGCCATGCGCGCGGTTGCCCGGGAGTGGCGCGTGTGCGTCGTTCAGTTCGTGAAAGACGAACGGTGGCGAACAGGCGAAGAAGCCTCGGGACGGCGCCTCGGCTTCGACTGGTGGTCGATCGGCGACGGCTTCACGTGGGACTCGACCGACATGGAACGCACGGAAGCAATCGCCCGCGACGCGTGGCGTTCGGGGCGCCGGATGATCCGCGGCGGCGAGCACGAATTGGTCGTGCTCGACGAGGTGACGTACCCGATCAACTGGGGATGGATCGACGAGAGCGATGTCGTCGAGACGATCCGTAACCGCCCGCAGCACGTCAACGTCGTAGCGACGGGACGCGACGCGCCTGACCGCCTCCGAGATCTCGCCGACACCGTCACGGAGATGGTCAACGTGAAGCACGCGTTCGACTCCGGGATCGGTGCCGTGCGCGGGATCGAGTTCTGATGGCGCTGACGTTCGTGCTCGGTGGCGCTCGGAGCGGGAAGTCGGCGCTCGCCGTACGGCTCGCGTCGACGTTCGAGTCCCCGGTCGTCCTCGTCGCTACCGCTGAGGCGCGTGACGATGAGATGACCGAGCGGATCAGGCGCCACCAAGAGGCACGGCCTTCCGATTGGGAGACCGTCGAGGCGCCCGTGGAGCTTGCCGGCGCGATCGATTCACTCGGCGACAACGTGGCGGTCGTGCTGGACTGTCTCACGCTCTGGGTGTCGAACGCGATCGAAGCTCGGCGCGTCGACACTGCAATCGTCGCCGAGGCGAAGGACGTCGCTCACACGCTCGCCGCGAGATCCGAACACGCCGTTGTGGTGAGCAACGAGGTGGGGCTGGGCATCGTGCCGACGAACGCGCTTGCCCGTCGCTACCGCGACGTGCTCGGCGAAGTGAACGCCGTGTTCGCGCGCATTGCCGACCGCTCGTACCTCATGGTTGCAGGGCGGGCGGTCGCACTCGGCTCGCCGGAGCCGGCGTGAGCGGGAAGGTTGCGGGCGACACCGCGCACGCGCGCACGATCATCACCGAGACGATCGCCCGGATCCGCCCTCCGAGCGATGACGTTCGGCGAACCGTTGAGTCGCTCCTCGACGAGAAGACCAAGCCGCGCGGGAGCCTCGGCCGACTCGAGGAGCTGGTGTCCAGGATCGCGGCGATCCGGGGCGCCCTGCCATCTCGTCACGCGCTCGCAGCCCTCGTCGTTGCCGCAGCGGATCATGGCGTGGCGGCCGAAGGCGTGAGCGCGTATCCGCAATCCGTGACCGCGGAGATGCTCGCGAACTTCGATGAGGGCGGAGCTGCGGCGTGCGTACTCGCTCGGGACGTGGGCGCCCGCCTGGTCGTCGTCGACGTCGGGGTCATCGATCCTCCTTTGACCGGCGACATCCGATGCGACGTCGTCGACGGCGTCCGCGGAACGAGCGACATGACGATCGGTCCCGCCATGGACCCGTCGACGCTGGCCGGCCTCATCGCGCGAGGGATCGAGCTCGCGGACGAGCTCGCCGGCCAGGGGATCGAGATCGTCGCCCTCGGCGACATGGGCATCGCCAACACCACGGCAGCCGGTGCGATCTGCGCCGCGTTGCTGCCCGCCGACCCCGCCGGTGTGTGCGGCCCGGGCACCGGCGTCGACGACGACGGCGTTCGGCGGAAGGTCGATGTCGTCCGGCGGTCGCTCGCGGCGAACGCTCTGGACGACGTCCGGTCGAAACGCGACCCGCTGGAGACCCTCGCCTCGGTCGGGGGACTCGAGATCGCCTACCTCGTCGGCGTGATCCTCGGTGCTGCAGCGTGCCGCATACCGGTGGTCCTCGACGGGTTCGTGACGGGAGCGGCGGCGCTCGCTGCTGCGCGGCTCGCGCCGCCCGCCGTCAACTCGATGATCGCGGCGACCCGTTCGCCCGAGCCCGGGCACGACCTGGTGCTCGACGATCTCGGTCTCGATCCGCTGCTCGATCTGGGCCTACGGCTCGGCGAAGGCTCGGGTGCCGCGATGGCCCTGTTGCTCGTAAACGCGTCGACCGCGCTCCTGAGCGACATGGCGACGTTCGACGCGGCCGGAGTGAGCCGTGCGTAGCGGCGTCCGGTCGGTCGTCGCGGCGGTGACGTTCCTGACGGCCGTCCCGGTTGGACGACGCGCCGCCGTTGCGCCGCGCCACCTCGAGGCCGGAGCGCTGCTGTTCCCTCTCGTCGGTGGGCTCGTCGGCAGCGTTGTCGCCACGACCGCGTGGGCGACGTCGCTCGCGTTCCCGCCGATGGTGGCCGGGGTGATCGGTGTGGCGTCCGGCGCCCTGGTGACCGGAGCGCTGCACCTGGACGGGCTCGCCGACGCGGCCGACGGCGTCGGCGCGGCGCTATCCGGCGGCGACCCGGCGGAG
>DASUQY010000236.1:0-8037 GCA_036280315.1 Actinomycetota bacterium | reverse complement strand
CGCGATGCAGTCGACGACATCGGCACCAAGGTCACGGCGGTCACGTTCGACGAAGCGCCTTCTTTGACGGCGGACCTCGTGGTGAACGCCACGCCGCTCGGCGCACACGGCGAATCCCTGCCGATCCCGGCGCTCGGTCCGGACGTGCTCGTCGTCGACCTGTTGTACCGGCCACGCGAGACCCCGCTCCTTGCCGCGGCGCGCGACGCCGGTGCGAGCTCGTACAGCGGCCTCGGGCTGCTGCTTCATCAGGCCGGGCTCGCGTTCGAGCTGTGGACCGGTCGGCCGGCGCCTCTCGACGTCATGTCCGCCGCCGCGATGACCGAGCTCGCCGCCCAGGGGACAGGGGAAACGCCGGAAGGCTGATCCCCCCGCCGTGCCGATCCAGCGGCCGCGGCACCTCAAGGGCGCGGCGCCGTGGCCCGATGTTCGGATGACCCACCATGTCGCACGTTAGCCTCGCGCCCCGATGACTTGGGTCCGGGCGCTCGTTGCATTGCCGCTCGGACTGGCGTTCGGGAGCTTTCTGACCCTCGTCATCCACCGAGTGCCCGCAGGCGAGTCCGTTGTGCGACCACGCTCGACGTGCCCGTCCTGCGGAACGCAGCTCCGCGCGGTGGACACCGTTCCGATCGTCTCGTGGATCGCGCTTCGCGGCCGCTGCCATGTGTGCGGTGCCCGGATCTCTGTGGCATACCCCCTGACGGAGCTGGCGACGGCGGGGTTGTTCGTGGCCGCCGCGCTGGTGTTCGAAGACCTCTGGGAGACGGCGTTGCTCGCGCCGTTCCTCGGCCTTCTGTTTGCGCTTTCCGTTATCGACATCCGCCATCACAAGATCCCCAACCGCCTCGTCTATCCCGCGATCCTGCTGTCGGCAGCGTGGGTCGTCGTCGCCGATCTCGCCGGTTCCGAGCTCTCCGCTCCGTCGGCGGGGATCGGCTTTCTCGCGTACGGCGTCGGGCTCCTCATCGTCGCGCTCATCTCGCCGAGGGGGATGGGCATGGGCGACGTGAAGCTCGCTGCGTTGGTCGGGCTCGTTCTCGGCTCGCTCGGCCTGGATCACGTCGCCGTGGCGGCAGGTCTGGGGATCCTGTTCGGAGGAGTTGGGGCGATCGTCGCCCTCGTTGCCGGCGCCGGCCGGAAGACGCCGATCCCGTTCGGGCCGTACCTGGCGGCGGGCGCGGCTGTGGCGACGTTCGTCGGCGGGGAGATCGCCGACGCATACCTGAGGCTGATCTCGTAGCGCAGGCTCGGCGTCGACGCATCGAAAAGCTTCGTGACGACTTCGCAGAGGACATCTCATGATTCGGCCAACCGTGCCGAAGGAAGTCATCAGGGATATCGAGGCGCATTGAGCCGCCGGTACGGCTCGCGCCTGGTCGCGAGGTGCCGTGTTCGCGATGGCGAACGTGGGACGTGCGTGAGGTTCAGCCTCGTGGCATGGACGGGAGCTTCGCGCGGTTCGTGGTGAGCGACAAGAGCGTCACACTCTGCCGCCGCCGCGGGAACCGACCGCGATGGGCTGCCGGCGGCGCGCTCGGGGGGAGCGGTCGCCGGTCGGAAGGGGGCGGTTCCGATAGGGACCGCCCCCCACCACCCATATCGGGGTACGGGGGGCCCCGACTACCCGTCTCTATGATGAGTACCACCGATGCTGCGGCTGCTCACGGCGGGTGAATCGCATGGCAAGGGCCTCGTCGGCGTGCTCGAAGGTCTCCCGGCCGGAGTACCGATCTCGCCGAAGGAGATCGCGGGGGAGCTCGCGCGCCGTCGGCACGGACACGGCCGCAGCGGCAGGCAGAAGCTGGAGACGGATCGCTTCGAGATTCAGTCCGGCGTTCGCCACGGGCGGACGCTCGGAAGCCCCATCGCCGTCACGATCGACAACGCCGAGTGGGAGCAGAAGTACCGGGAGCTGATGAGCGTCGAGGGTGACGCCGATCCCGACGAGAAGCTCACGCGTCCCAGGCCCGGGCACGCCGACCTGGCCGGCGTGCAGAAGTACGGCTTCGACGACGTTCGCAATGTTCTCGAGCGGGCGAGCGCGCGAGAAACCGCGATGAGGGTGGCGCTCGGCGTGTTCTGCAAGGCGTTCCTGGCCGAGCTCGGCATCGACGTCGTCTCGCACGTCGTCCGCATCGGCTCGGTGGCGGTTCGTGGTTCCGACGTGCCCGGCCCGGAGGACCTCGAGCGGGTCGATTCGTCGCCGGTGCGGTGCTTCGACGATGAGGCAGGCGCGAAGATGGTCGAGGAGATCGACCGGATCAGGAAGGAGCGCGACACCGTCGGCGGGGTGTTCGAGGTCCTCGCCTACGGATGCCCGCCCGGGCTCGGGTCGCATGTGCAGTACGACCGAAAGCTCGACGCTCGGCTCGCGCTCGCCCTGATGAGCATCCAGTCGGTGAAGGGCGTCGAGGTCGGCGACGGGTTCGCCACGGCCTCGCGTCCCGGTTCCGAGGCCCACGACGAGATCGCGGAGGGGCTTCGGCGAACGACCACGCGCGCCGGGGGGATCGAGGGCGGGATGAGCACCGGGGAGCCGATCCGCGTTCGAGCCGCGATGAAGCCGTTCTCGACCGTGCCCAAGGCGCTGTCGACGATCGACCTTCGTACGGGGAAGGGGGATGTGGCGATCGCGCAGCGAACCGATGTGTGCGCCGTGCCGGCCGGCGGGGTCGTCGGCGAGAGCGCAGTGGCGTTCGTCCTGGCCGGCGCGGTCCTCGAGAAGTTCGGCGGCGACTCGCTCGTGGAGACCCGACGCAACCTCGACGGCTACGTGGCCGGGCTCGGGATCTCGCCGGGACTGTCGTGATCGTCTACCTCGTCGGCATGCCCGGATCGGGCAAGTCGACCGTGGGTCCGGTGCTCGCAGCTCGGTTGGGCGTCCCTTTCGTCGAGCTCGACGCAGAGGTCGAACGCGCCGGCGGCGCGTCGGTGCGCGACATCTTCGACCGCGAGGGGGAGGCGCGGTTCCGCGAGCTGGAGGCGGCGGCGCTCGTCGACGTCGCTCGGCGCGATCCGTCGGTCGTCTCGTGCGGGGGTGGGGTGGTCCTCGAGCCGGCGAACCGGGTGACGCTGCGTGCGACGGGCGAGGTCGTGTTCCTCTCCGTTCCGCTCCACGTCCTTCGCGAGCGCGTCCGTCCGGCGTCCGACCGACCGCTCATCCGGGAGGAGGGCGATCTGGAGCGATTGTTCAAGGAACGCGAGCCGCTGTATCGCGAGTTCGCGGCGCACGTCGTCGATGCGAGCGGTCCGGTCGAAGAGGTGGCCGCGGCGATCCAGAAGGAGCTACTCCGGTGGAGCGCGTGACGGTCGCCGTTCCGAGCCGGACGTATGACGTGACGGTCGCGTCGGGGATCCTCGACGAGGCGGGCGCGCACCTGCCCGAGCTCGCCGGCGTCGAGCGCGCGTTCGTCGTGGCCGACACCAACGTGGCCGAGCGCTACCTGGAGCCGCTCGGACGAGGGCTTGCCGAGCGCGGCTGGGGGCGCGTGCACCTGGTGGTACCGGAGGGCGAGGACGCGAAGACGCTTCCGATGGCGACGGTGCTCCATCGTCAGCTCGCGACACAGGAGGCACACCGCGACGACCTCGTCGTCGCGCTCGGCGGCGGTTCCGTCGGCGACCTTGCGGGCTTCGTCGCGGCGACGTACATGCGGGGGGTCCCCTTCCTCCAGGTGTCGACGACGCTCACCGCGCAGGTCGACGCGGCGGTGGGAGGCAAGACCGCGGTCAATCTGCCGGAGGGGAAGAACCTCGTCGGCGCGTTCCACCAGCCCGTCGCCGTGCTCGCCGACGTCGCCACGCTCTCGACGCTCGGGGATCGCGAGTACGGCTCCGGCCTCGCCGAGGTGGCCAAGTACGCGCTGACGCTCGACATTGAGCTGCTCGAGATGCTCGAGCGCGATCCCGCAGCGGTTTTGGAACGCCGGACGCCGGTGCTCGAACCGCTGGTCGCGCGGTGCATCCGGGCCAAGGCCGCCGTCGTCGGCGAGGACGAACGCGACGCGGGACGGCGTCTCGTCCTGAACTACGGCCACACGCTCGGCCACGCGTTGGAGCGCCTCGATTCGTTCGCCGGGCGCTCGCACGGCGAGGCGATCTCGATCGGGATGACGTTCGCCGCGCGACTGGCCGAGGAGCTCGGCATCGCGAAGTCCGGCCTCGCCTCGCGGCACGCACGGCTGTTCACGGCGCTCGGCCTCGACGCGCTCGGTTCGCTGCCACCAGCGGACGAAGTCCTCGCCGCGATGCGGATGGACAAGAAGTACCGCGGCGGCATGCGGTTCGTGTTGCTCGAGGACGTGGGCCGCCCGATCGTCATCGATCCCATCGACGAGGATCCGCTTCGTCGCATCCTGGAACAGATGAGGACCCGCGGAGGGTCGGGGAGATAGCGTGCGGGTCCTGTTCCTGTTTGGCCCGAGTCTCGGCGCCCTCGGAACGCGAGAGCCCGAGCGGTACGGCACGCAGACGCTCCAGGAGATCATGCACGAGGTGACGGAACGCGCCGATGCGCTCGGCCACGAGACAGAGTGGCGGCAATCCGATCACGAGGGCGAGCTCGTCGGCTGGCTACTCGGAGCGCGCGGCGACGGGTTCGACGTCCTCGTGGTGAATCCCGGCGCACTGACGCACTACTCGTACGCGATCCGCGACGCCATCGAGGCGTCGGGCGTTCCGGCGATCGAGGTCCACATGACCAACATCTACGCCCGCGAGGAATTCCGCCGGGATTCCGTGATCTCGCCCGTCTGTCGCGCGACCATCACCGGCACTGGTGCCGGCGGATATCACCTGGCGCTCGAGGCGCTTCCTTGGGTCACGCGCTGAGGCGCGATCGACTCGAGGAGCGTCTGCGCGAGCTCGGCCTGGACGCGCTCCTCGTCACGCGTCTCCCGAACGTCCGGTACCTGACCGGCTTCACCGGATCCAACGGCCAGCTCGTCGTCGGCGCGAACGGATCAGTGTTCTTCACCGACGGCCGCTACGAGCATCAGTCGTCAAGGGAGGTTCCCGACGTCCGCCGCGAGATCTACTCCGAGACATTCGCGGAGCGGGCCTCCGCGTGGGGTCGAGCCGCGGGCGTGACGCGCATCGGGTTCGAGGCGGCGGGGCTCACGTACAAGGGTTGGAGCGATCTCCGCGACCGTGTGGCGGGCGCGTTCGAGCTCGTTTCGACCGACGGCGAGGTGGAGCGCCTTCGCGTAGCCAAGGAACGGTCGGAGATCGAGGCGATCGCCCGGGCGCAGGCGTGCGCCGACGAGGCGTTCGATCGCGTGGTCCTCGGCGGAGGGGTTCGTGAAGGCGTCACGGAACGCGGGCTCGCTCGCTCGCTGGAGGAGGCGATGCGTGATGCGGGCGCCGACGACCTGGCGTTCGACCCGATCGTCGCGTTCGGCGAGCAGGCGGCCGAGCCACATCACTCTCCGACGGACCGCCCCCTAGCACACGGCGACGTCGTGAAGCTCGACTTCGGTGCCATCGTCGACGGGTACCACTCCGACATGACGCGCACCGTCGCGTTGGGCGAACCGAGGCCGGAGCTGCGCATGATGCACGATCTCGTCGCGGTGGCACAGCGCCGGGCGATCGAGACCGTTCGCGCCGGTGCGAGGCTCGCGGTCGTCGATCGCGCCGCTCGCGGGGCGATCGACGACGCGGGCTTCGGCGAGAGCTTCCCCCACGGTCTCGGCCACGGCGTCGGCCTGGAGATCCACGAGGATCCCCGCCTCCGATGGGACGCGGACGGTGAGCTTGCCGAGGGCGCCGTGGTTACGATCGAACCCGGCGTGTACGTTCCGGGCCTCGGCGGCGTCCGGATCGAGGACATGGTGGAGGTGACATCGGACGGCTGCCGCGCGATGCCGCGCTCGACGAGAGAGATGGTGGTCCTGTGAGCGTCTCGACGAACGACCTGAAGAACGGGATGACGCTCGACCTCGACGGCACGCTGTTCCAGATCGTGGAGTTCCAACACGTCAAGCCGGGGAAAGGTGGCGCGTTCGTGCGCACGAAGCTCCGCAACGTCCGGACGGGCGCCGTAGTCGAGCGCACGTTCAATGCCGGCGTGAAGGTCGGCCTCGCCATCGTCGAACGCAAGGAGATGCAGTACCTGTATCGCGACGGCGACCACTACACCTTCATGGATATGGAGAGCTACGAGCAACTACCCGTGCCGGCGGGCGTCGTGGGCGACGCCGCGCACTACATGGCGGAGGGCACCAACGCGCAGGTCGCGGTTCACCAGGGCACGCCGATCGCCGTCGAGCTTCCGGCGTCCGTGCCGCTCACGGTCACCCAGACCCAGCCCGCGGTGAAGGGCGACACGCGAACCAACGCCATGAAGCCCGCCACCGTCGAGACCGGCCACGTGGTCCAGGTCCCGCTGTTCGTGGGGGAAGGCGAGCGGATCAAGGTCGACACGCGCTCGGGCCAATACATCGAGCGGGTGAAGTGACGGCGGGGCTGGGGGTAGCACAGTGAGGGAAGCGAACGTCGTGCGGACCCCAGATAGCGGATGACGTCGCGGCGCGAGGCGCGCCGCCAAGCGATCGACGTTCTCTACCAGGCCGACGTCACGGAGAAGGATCCGCGAATCGTCCTCGCCGAGTGGCGCTCCGCAGGTCGGGAGATCGACCCGTTCGCCGAAGAGCTCGTCCACGGCGTCGCGGCCAATCGGGCCGAGATCGACTCGATCCTCCTGTCGCACGTGGAGAACTGGTCACTGGAACGGATGGCGACACTCGATCGCAATATCCTGCGCGTTGCCGTGTACGAGCTCGTTCACCGTCCCGAAACCCCGTCGAGCGTCGCGATCAGCGAGGCCGTCGAGATCGCCAAGCGCCTGTCCACGGAGGACTCGAGCCGCTTCGTGAACGGCATCCTGGGCAAGTTTGCCCGCGAGTCCGCGGTCGAAGACCCGGCCGAATCCGAGTAACGACCTGCCGCACGCCTCGTTCGGCGCGAGACGCATGGTGAGCGTGGGGCCTAGTCCGACGTTTCGGCCTTGCGCTGAGCGCGCTCATCCACGTCGTCCGCCGTGCCGGCCGCGTCCTCATCGGAGGCTCCCTCGGACATGCCCCTCTTGAACTCCGAGGTGGACTTTCCGACCGACCGCGCGAGCTCCGGCAGCTTCTTCGCCCCGAATAGCAGGACGAGGACCACGAGGACGACGATCCACTCGGGACCCGGGCTGTACGCGAGCATCCTGTATCGATCCTCCGTTCGTGGCGCTGCGGCCGAGCAATCGGCCGCACGTGCCCTCAGTCTAGGCGCTCGAGGGCGATCCGTGGGCGCACATCGTTGCGGAGGGTATGGGCGGGAACTATCCTTTCCTTGGACCTTCCCCCTTTAAGTCCGGTCCCGAGAGGCCGGGAAGGGAGTGCCCGGATGGAACACGGTGCCCTGTCGCACGCGCGACAGGGCGTTTTGCTTCTCCGGGATGCGATCAACGTGCACGGTGAGGCATCGTGAACGCCCTGTTGGACGAGGCCGACGTGCGCCGTGCCGTCACCCGCATCGCGCACGAGATCCTCGAGCGGAACAAGGGAGGGCGCGGACTCGCGCTCGTGGGGATCGCCGCGCGCGGGGACGACCTGGCGAGGCGTCTTGCCGTGGAGATCGAGCGGATCGAGGGCACCTCCGTTCCGGTCGGCGACCTCGACATCACGTTCTATCGAGACGACATCGGGATGCGGGCGGAAGCGCCAGAGGTGCACCAGACGAACGTTCCGTTCGACGTTACGGGCCGAACGGTCGTGCTCGTGGACGATGTGCTCTTTACGGGCCGGACGATCCGAGCGGCGCTCGACGCGCTCGTCGATTTCGGACGCCCACGCGCGATCCAGCTGGCGGTCCTCGTCGACCGCGGGCACCGCGAGCTCCCGATCCGCGCGGACTTCGTTGGCAAGAACGTCCCCACACGCAGGGACGATGACGTACGGGTCGCGCTTCGGGAGCTGGATGGCGACGACAGCGTCGTGATCGAGCCGGCCCCGGCGCTCCGATCCGCGAAGACCGGAACGGGGGACGACC
>DASUQY010000235.1:0-3927 GCA_036280315.1 Actinomycetota bacterium | reverse complement strand
AGCAGGAAGTCCAGCTCGGTCCTCGTCGCATCCTGCGCGCTGAACTCGACGTCCTCGGTGAACCCCACCGCCAGCTTGACCCCGTCGCGGATGCCCTAGAGCACCTGGTCGTAGCTCATCCGCAGCATGTCCTGCAGGTGGATCTGGCTCGTCGAGATGAACGTGTGGATCCTCCATCGCTCGGCGCCCTTCAGCGCCTCGGCGGCGCGCTCGATGTCTCCGGGGACGACGCGCGCGAGGGCGGCAATGACCGGTCCGCGAACGCTCGTGGCAATCTCGCGTACCGCCTGGAATTCGCCCTCACCGGAGACGGGAAAGCCCGCCTCGATGATGTCGACGTCGAGACGGGCCAGCTGCTCCGCGATCTCGACCTTCTCGGCCTTGGTGAGGGCGATCCCCGGCGCCTGCTCTCCGTCGCGGAGCGTCGTATCGAAGATCCGTACTACATCCGGGTCACTCACGTCGGTGGCACCTTCCGCTCGGATTCCAGCCAGGGCATCATTCGGCGGAGCCCACGACCGACCTCTTCGAGCCTCGAGCTCCGCGCTTCCTGCCGCATCCTGAGGAAGTTGGGGAAGCCGGCCTCGGCCTCCCCGATCCACTCCTTGGCGAAGACGCCGCCCCTGATCTCATCAAGGATCCGGCGCATCTCTTCGCGCGTGGCGTCGTTCACCACGCGCGGTCCACGCGTGTAGTCGCCGTACTCGGCGGTGTCGCTCACGGAGTAGCGCATCCACGACAGGCCGCCCTCGTACATCAGGTCGACGATCAGCTTGAGCTCGTGCAGACACTCGAAGTACGCGATCTCGGGCTGGTACCCGGCCTCGACGAGCGTGTCGAACGCGGACCGCACGAGCGCGCTCGTCCCGCCGCACAGGATCGACTGCTCCCCGAACAGGTCGGTCTCGGTCTCCTCTTCGAACGACGTCTCGATCACGCCGGCGCGTGCGCAGCCGATCGCACCGGCGTACGCGAGCGCTCGCTGGAGCGCTTTGCCCGTTGCGTCGCGGTGCACGGCGACGAGCGCGGGCGTTCCGATCCCCTGCTCGTACGTGCGGCGGACGAGGTGTCCGGGACCCTTCGGCGCGATCATCGTCACGTCGACGTCGCCGGGCGGCTCGATCGTTCGGAAATGGATGTTGAAGCCGTGGGCGAACATCAGCATGTTCCCCGGCTCGAGGTTCGGCGCGATCTCCTCCCCGTAGACCCTTGCCTGCGAGGTGTCCGGGAGGAGCACCATCACGACGTCTGCCTCGGCGACGGCTTCGCCGATCGGCTTCACGGTGAGACCGCCCTCCCGCGCCTTGGCGGCGCTCGAGGAACCGTCGCGCAGGCCGACGACGACGTCGAAGCCGGAGTCCTTGAGGTTCAGCGCATGCGCGTGTCCCTGGCTGCCGAAACCGAGCACCGCGATCTTCTGCCCGGAAAGCGCCGAGGCGTCCGCGTCCTTGTCGTAATAGATCGTCGCCACCGTTCTCCTCCCCCTCCTACACTCCGCCGCCGGTCCACTCTTCGGCGCCGACGGCAGCGACCTTCGAGCGAGCGCCACGCTCGCGGATCCCCTTGTCGCCACGAGCGAGCGCGATGCGCCCGGTGCGCGAGAGCTCGATCACGCCGAAGTCGCGGAGCAGCTCGAGCAGTGCCTCGAGCTTCTCGGGCTTGCCGGTCGCCTCGAGCGTGAGCGTCGAGCGCGTGACGTCGACGACGTTCGCCCGGAACACGGTCGAGATCTCCATCACGCGCGGCCGGTCCTCCCCCGCAGCGCGAACCTTCACCAGCATGAGCTCGCGCTCGACCGCGTCGCCCGGGTCGTGCTCCAGGATCTTGATCACGTTGATGAGCTTGTTGAGCTGCTTGGTGATCTGCTCGAGCGGCTTTCGGTCGACGTGGACGACGACCGTCATCCGTGACAGGCCGTCGTCGCTCGTCGGACCGACGGCGAGCGAGTCGATGTTGAACCCTCGCGCCGCGAACAGCCCGGCGACCCGCGTCAGCACGCCCGGCTTGTCCTCGACCAACACCGAGATCGTGTGCAACTGCCCGTTCATGCGACCGGTGCCTCCGCGGGCTCGTTCGTCGGCCGCAGGCCCTCGGGGCCGAGGATGATTTCATCGTTCGAGGAGCCGGCGGGAACCATCGGGAAGCACATCTCGCGTTCGTCGACCCTGAAGTCGATCACCACGCTTCGATCCGTGATGGAAAGCGCCTTCTCGATCACCGCGTCGACCTCGTCGGGGTGCTCTGCCCGGAGGCCGATCGCGCCGTACGCCTCGGCCAGCTTCACGTAGTCAGGGACGTCGTACGACAGGTACACCTGCGAGTAGCGCTCCTCGTAGAACAGCTCCTGCCACTGCCGGACCATCCCGAGGTGCGCGTTGTTGATGATCGCGGTGATGAACGGGATGTTCTCCGTTCGGCTGGTGGCAAGTTCCTGAGCCGTCATCTGGAAGCACCCGTCGCCATCGATGGCGACGACGCGCTTGTCCGGACGCGCCGCCGCCGCCCCCAGCGCCGCGGGAACGGCGAAGCCCATCGTCCCCAGGCCGCCGGAGTTCACCCACGTTCGCGGCTCGCTGAACTTCCAGAACTGCGACGTCCACATCTGGTGCTGACCGACGCCGGCGACGACGATCGCGTCGCCCTTGGTCGCTTCGTACAGCCGCTCGATGGCGAACTGCGGCTTGAGCGGTCCGTCGGCCGGCTGGTCGTAGCGGTACGGGTAGGTCTGCTTCCACGACTCGAGTGTCAACAGCCACTCGGAGCGGTCGGGAACGCCGCCGGCCTCCTCCTGCTGGCGGGTGAGCTCGGCGTGGAGCTTGGCGATGACGTCCTTCGCGTCGCCGACGATCGGCACGTCGGCGTTGCGGTTCTTGCCGATCTCTGCCGGGTCGATGTCGACGTGGATGATCTTCGCGTCCGGTGCGAACGTTGCGAGCTGTCCGGTCACGCGATCGTCGAACCGCGTCCCCAGCGCGACGAGCAGGTCGGCCCTCTGCATCGCGGTGACGGCCGGATAGCCGCCGTGCATCCCGGGCATGCCGAGGGCGAGCTCGTGCGCGTCGGGGAACGCGCCCCTTGCCATCAGGGTCGTCGTGACCGGGAGGCGCCCATCGGCGGCCAGGCGGAACAGTTCCTTGCTCGCGTTCGCCTTGATCACGCCGCCGCCGACGTACAGCACCGGCCGCTTGGACTCCATGATCATCTTCGCGGCCGACCGCACCTGCCGCAGGTTGCCCTTCGTCGTCGGCTTGTATCCGGGGAGGTCGATCTCCTCGGGCCAGCGCCACGTGATCTCCTGGAGCAGGATGTCCTTGGGGATGTCGACGAGGACGGGACCCGGACGGCCCGTCGATGCGATGTGGAACGCCTCGCGAAGCGTTTCGGCGATGAGGTTCGCGTCGGTCACCAGATAGTTGTGCTTGGTGATGGGCATCGTGATGCCGCAGATGTCGGCCTCCTGAAAGGCGTCATTGCCGACGACGGGCGACGGCACCTGCCCGGTGATCGCGACGATCGGGACCGAGTCCATCTTGGCGTCGGCGAGCGCCGTGACGAGGTTGCAGCCTCCGGGACCGGACGTCGCCATCGCGACGCCGACGCGGCCCGACGCCCAGGCGTACCCCTCGGCGGCGTGCCCGGCCCCCTGCTCGTGCCGGCACAGGACGTGGCGCACCTTCGAGTCGATCAGCGGGTCGTACGCGGGCAAGATCGCGCCGCCGGGGATACCGAAGACGGTGTCGACGCGCTCGCCCTCGAGCGCCTTGAACAGCGCCTGTGCGCCGGTGACCTTCATCGCGCGGCCGCCTCGGGCGTTCTTTCCTCGACAGGGCCGGTCTCGACGCGACGAACCGACGCGCCGATCTTCTGCGCCAGGTTGCGCACGTGGCGCTCGAACTCCCACGGTGTCCAGTCGCGCCGCCGGGTCGT
>DASUQY010000234.1:0-3124 GCA_036280315.1 Actinomycetota bacterium | reverse complement strand
CAGCGTCATCCGCACCGCGCGCCGATCCGCCATCACCTCGGACAACGCCTCGGCGCGGAACCCGTCCACCCGCGTCCACAACGCGACGTACGGGTCTCGAGGAACCTGCGCCTGCAATGCGACGAGACGTTCGACGGCGTCGAGCGCCGGCATCCGACGGCGGCGCAACAGCATCTGCCGGTCGAGCAGCGCGCGGTTCAGCGCGCGCGGGCCGAGCACGTCGCCCGGCCCGCGTCTTCGAGGCAACTGAGCTAGACGCGACGGCGGTACCGAAGGATGGCCAGCGGAGCGAACAGCGCCGTGAGCGCCGCCAGCCACAACAGCGACCGGATCACGGGCCCGGCGACGGGAAGGCCACCGAGCATCAACCCCCGCGTCGCGTCGATCACCGAAGTGATCGGGTTCGCCTTGACGAACGCCTGCAGCCACCCAGGCATCGTCTCGACGGGCACGAACGCAGTGCTAGCAAACGTGAGCGGGAGGATGATCATGAACCCCCACGTGTTCACCGATTCGGTCGTTCGCGCAGTGATCCCGATGAACGCCATCGGCCAGCACATCGTGATTCCGAAAGCGGCGGCGAGGACGAGCGCCCCGACCGCGCCGGCGAACCCGCCGCCGAACCGGAACCCGAGCAGCGACGCGAACGCCGTGATGATCACGATGCTCCACACGATCCGCGCGCCGTCGGCGAGGATCCGTCCGGCGATGACCGCCGACCGGCTGATCGGCAGCGAGCGGAAGCGGTCGATGACGCCGCGCTGGAAGTCCACGTTCAACGCGATCGCCGTGGTGAACGGGAGGAACGCGAGCCCTTGGATCAGGATGCCGGGGAGCGCGAACTGCAGGTACTCGCGGCTGGAGCTGGCGATCGCGCCGCCGAACACGTACACGAACAGCGTCAGGAACATGAGCGGCTGGATCGTCATCTCGACGAGCTGCTCGGGCGTGGCCTTGATGTGCAGCAGGTTGCGGCGAGCGATCGTCAGCGTGTTGCGAAGCGCGCTGGTGCGCCCGGTCGCGGGGAGGGCAACGGAGACGGCACTCATGTCGTGCTCCTTTCATGGTCGTCGTCGCGCGGATCGGGCTCGTCCTCGGCCAGGTGTCCGGTGATGGCCAGGAACACCTCGTCAAGGCTCGGACGCCGCAGCGACAGGTCCTCTACGACGATGCCCTCCTCGTCGAGCCGCCGAACGGCCTGACCGAGCGCGGAGCGCTCCGCGATCGACACCGTCACCAGCTGTCCGTCGTTGTACGCGGCTTCGCCACCCACGGCGAACGACGACAGGATCTTCTCCACGGCGGCGAGGTCGGCCGGATCGACCGGGCGCGCTTCGAGCACCTGCCCGGCGATGCGCATCTTCAGCTGCGCCGGCGTTCCGGCGGCGATCACGCGGCCCTTGTCGATGACGACGATCTCGTCCGCGAGCCGGTCCGCCTCCTCGAGGTACTGCGTGGTGAGGAGCACCGTGGTGCCTCCGGCGACGAGCGTGCGGATCATCCCCCACAGCTCCAGGCGGCTCCGCGGGTCCAGACCCGTCGTCGGTTCGTCCAGGTACAGGAACTGCGGGCGTCCGACGAGGCTCGCCGCCAGGTCGAGCCGCCGTCGCATGCCGCCCGAATACTGCTTCACGTACTTGCCAGCCGCGTCGGAGAGATCGAACGCATCGAGCAGCTCTTTCCCGCGCGCTCGAGCGTCTCGCGCGGAAAGTCCGAGCAACCGCCCGATCATGTACAGGTTCTCCTGCCCAGACAGCAGCTCGTCGACCGCCGCGTACTGACCGGTGAGCCCGATCAGTCGTCGAACCTCGCGCGGTTGACGCACGACGTCGTAACCGCCGACGGCGGCTCGTCCGGCCGTCGGTTGGAGCAGCGTCGACAGCACCCTGATCGCGGTGGTCTTGCCGGCTCCGTTCGGCCCGAGCAGACCGAACACGCTTCCCTCGCGGGCGACCATGTCGATCCCGTCGAGTGCGCGAACCCTTCCGAAGTCCTTGACCAGACCTTCGGCTTCGATGGCTGATGTCACGGAACCCCTCCCTTCGCTCTCTTCGGTAGCAACGCCGCGCGCGACGCCGCTAGTCCCTCAGACGGGGATCCGTCCCGGAACTCACCGGACCGAGAGGGATCCGCCACATCGTCACGGACCGTAGACGGGGATGCGGGCGCTTTCGGTCCTGATCCCGAGTTATCTTCCCAACGTTCATGACACGCTCGAGACGGTCAATGTGACGGTGTACGGCGGGTCGCGCCCGGCCACCCGGCTACTCGCGATGCTGGAGCTGCTCGAGGCACGCGGACGCGTGAGCGGTCGCGAGCTCGCCGACCGGCTCGAGGTGGACCCCCGGACGGTGCGGCGCTACGCCGTGAAGCTCGAGGAGCTGGGCATCCCGGTGGAAGCCGAGCGCGGCCCGTACGGTGGATACCGGCTCCGTCCGGGGTTCAAGCTTCCGCCGCTCATGCTCACCGACGCCGAGGCCACCGCCGTGGTGCTCGGGCTGGTCCTCAGCAAGCGAACGGGCATCTCGATCGACGAGCCGGCCAACGACGAGGCGCTCGCCAAGATCCTCCGCGTCCTTCCCACCGAGCTCCGCGATCGGGTCGGCGCCTTGGAGGGAAGTCTCGGACTCACGTGGAAACCGCGCGAGCCACAACCGCCGGCAACGGACGTCGTCCTGACGCTGGCGTCGTCGATCCGAGCGCGGCGGAAGGTGCTGATCCGCTACGCGACGCCGGGCCGCGAGGAGTCGGACCGAACCGTCGCCGCGTACGGCATCGTCTTCCACTTCGCCCGCTGGTACGTGGTCGGCCACGACGACCGGTCGGGCGAGATCCGAACGTTCCGGATCGATCGCATCGTCCGAGCCGAGATGCGTCGCGAGCGAGCGGTGATCCCCGAGGGATTCGACGCGCCGGACCACGTGGCGAGGTCGATCGCGCAGATCCCGTGGGGACACGAGATCGAGGTTGTGTTCGACACGACGATCGAGGAGGCCAGGCGGCGGATCCCTCGCACGGTCGGCGATCCGGAGGAGACCGAGGGGGGCGTGCTGCTCCGCGTCCGTTCCGACGATCTCGACGCGACGGCGCGGTGGTTGGCGATGTTCGGGTGGCGGTTCACCGT
>DASUQY010000233.1:0-3856 GCA_036280315.1 Actinomycetota bacterium | reverse complement strand
GACGGGCCGATCCACTTCGCCACCGTGCTCACGTACCTGACGAAGGAGCTGTGACCTGGCCGAGGCGCCGTTCGAGGTAGGCGCGTTCGGTGTGGTTCGTCGCGAGTAGTAACGCGCGGCGGTAGGCGCTCGCGGCCTCGTCGAAACGCCCGAGCCGGCGGAGCAGGTCCGCGCGAGCGGAGTGGAAGTGGAGGTAGCCGTCGAGCTCCGACTCGAGCGCCTCGACGAGCGGCAGACCACGGTCCGGCCCGTCGGCCATCGCCACGGCCACGGCGTGGTTCAGGTCGACGACGGGACTCGGGGACTGGGCGCGGAGCGCCGCGTACAGCGCGGCGATCTGCGGCCAATCGGTGTCCTCGGCGCGAGGCGCGCGAGCGTGGAGCGCGGCGATCGCGGCCTGCAACTGGTAAGGGCCCGCTCGACGACGCGCGAGCGCGTCGTCGAGCATCCCAAGGCCCTCGTCGATCATGTCGTGATCCCACCTCGCGCGATCCTGTTCCTCGAGCACAACGAGCTCGGCATCACCCGACACGCGCGCGTCGCGTCTGGAGTGCTGGAGCAGCATCAGGGCGAGCAGCCCTTCGACCTCGGGCTCGCGCGGCATCAGCGTGCGAAGCACTCGGCCCAACCGGATCGCCTCGTCGCAGAGCGCGCTCCGCACGAGCGTGCCGGTCGTCGCGGAGTACCCCTCGTTGAACACGAGGTAGACGACTGCGAGCACGCTCGGAAGGCGCTCGGGCAGGAGCGATGGTGGTGGTACGCGGTAGGGGATCCCGGCGGCGCGAATCTTCCGCTTTGCACGGACGATCCGCTGCGCCATCGCGGTCTCGGCGACGAGGAACGCGCGGGCGATCTCGCCGGTCGACAGCCCTCCCAGCGTCTTCAACGTAAGCGCCACGCGCGCGTCGAGCGGGAGCGACGGATGACAGCACGTGAAGATCAAACGAAGGCGGTCGTCGGGGATGCCGCTCACGTCCGTCTCGTCGCCGGCGAGCGCCTCGAGCTCGGCGAGTCGCGCGAGCGCGACGTTCTTCTCGCGAAGCGTTCGCTCTCGTCTGATCCGGTCGATGGCACGGTTGCGGGCCGTCGTCGTGATCCATGCGCCCGGCTTCGCCGGCACCCCGCGAGAGGGCCACGTCCTGAGCGCTTCGGCAAACGCTTCCTGAACGGCGTCCTCGGCGAGATCGAAGTCACCGAGGATCCTGATCAGCGTCGCCACGGCCCGGCCCTGCTCCTCGCGGAACAGGCGCTCGACGACCCCGAGCGCGTCCGTCGTGACGACGGCTAGTCGAACTCCTGGATCGGTCGTACCTCGACCGAGCCGCCGGTGGGGATGTTCGGCATCTTCGACGCCGCTTCGATCGCGTCGTCGAGGTTCGGCGCGTCGATCAGGTAGTACCCGCCCAGCTGCTCCTTCGTCTCGGCGAAGGGCCCGTCGGTCGTCATGACCTTGCCGTTCTGCTCACGGACCGTTGTCGCATCCGACGTGGGCTGGAGCGCCTCGCCGCCGAGGTGCCAGCCGTTCTGCTTCAACCAATCCGTGTAGTCCCCCCATCGCTTCATCTCTCCCTGGAGGGACTCGGGCGTCGGTGTCATGTCATCCCACGCCGACTCGTCGCCGTAGATCAGCAGCAGATACCGCATCCGTTCCCCCTTCTCATTGCACTTCCCCGATCCTTGCGTCAGCCTAGCGACGAGCGCAAGGAGCCTATTTCGACAGCCGAGCCGAGATTCTCCGCGCTCAGACCCTGAACTCGAGTGACACGGCGGCCAGGCCGAACGCCTCGACCGCGGCGCGGATCGCCGCGCGGCCGAGATAGAGATAGCCGTTGGGCGTGAAGTGGAAGCCGTCACCAGCCCGCATCTCCTGCAACACCCCGCGTTCGTTCCGAAGGTACGCGGCATAGCCGCCGTCACGCGTCTCGAGAAGTCGCCACGAGTCGACGTACGCGGCGAGTGGATCGGCCGCGGCCGTGTCCGCGTAGACGTCGTTCAGGCGGCGGTAGAAATCCCATCGCTCGCGTTCGGCCACCACCGGGATTCCTACCCAGACGACCCGCGTGCCCGCTGAAGTCGCCTCGCGAAGGAATGCCGCCGCGCGCTCGCGGTACGCGTACGTCCAGTCGGTGGTGCCGAGATCGACCGTTCCCTCGCCCGTGACGATGGGCTGGTCGTCGTTCGTGCCGAGAAGGACGAACACGACGTCTGGCCGGACCTCGTCGACGATCCGTCGCAGGGCCGCCTGCCAGTTGAAGTAATCGGGACGCGCGAGTCCGGTGGAGATCCTTCCCAGCGACAGCACACGAGCGCTCGACGGGTCGAACAGCTCCGCGAGAGCCGGAGCGAGACCTTGGGACAGCGAGTCGCCGACCACGACGACGCGGAGACGATCGCGTTCGGTCGGGATCCTGATGTCGGAGGGGAGCGCTCCGTCCACCAGAGGGCTCGGACGGCGCCGCCCGCCCTCCGTCGGCCTCGAGGTCGTGGGAGTCGCGGGCTGGGCCGGCGTTGGGGCCGGAGCCTCGTTGGACAAGCCGGGTTGCACGCGGACATCCGGCGTCTCGAGTTCGGGGATGACCAGCTCGCCGCCCGGTTGTCCCATCGGGTCGTCGCCAAGCGCTCGCATCGCGCCCTCCGCCGCGCCGCCGACGGCGAGCACGTCGGAAATCACCGCTACGGGCCGGAGGATGGCCAGCGCGGCGTCGCGCCGTGCACCCGGTGGAGCGGTGTGTGCGGTTCTCTCCAGCGTCGGCGCAAACGCCATCGCCCACAGTCCCAGGCAGACCGCGAGCGTCACGCCGGCCTGCTTCGGAGTCACCGGTCGGCTGCGGTCGGCGTCCTCGCGCGGGGCGCGGTCCGGGTCCTCGAGCGTGGCGAGTTCGGGAGGGAGCTCTTCGGCCGCCATGTCAGAACCTGAAGTAGATGAACGGTGCGACGCCGTTTGGCCCCAACGTCGTGATGGCGAACAGCACGACCGCCAGTGCCGCACCCTGCATCACCGGCGCGAGCCGCGAGAACGCCCGCAGCACCACGGGCGCCGGCGTCCGGGGGACGTTCTGGAGCAGCAACATGCCCGCGATCGCCGCGACGACGAGCGGCGTGACGAGCGTCGACGGCTCGGCCCACCCGGTCACCAAGCGATCGAGGACGTCGAACGCGCGATCGATCGAACCCGCGCGGAAGAACACCCAACCAAGACAGATGAGGTGGAACGTGACGACGCGGGCTCGAAGCACGGCGGCTGCCGATGCCGGTTCCAACGGCAACCCTCGCCGTTCGCGGCGGCGTCGCCGCAATCGACCAACGACCTGTCCGATCCCGTGGAGGCCGCCCCACGCGACGAACGTCCAGCCCGCCCCGTGCCACAGCCCGCCCAGGAGCATCGTGATCATCACGTTGATCGCGGTCCGGACCTCGCCGCGCTTGCTGCCGCCGAGCGGGACGTACAGGTAGTCGCGCAGCCATCGCGACAGCGTGATGTGCCACCGGTGCCAGAAGTCGCGGAGCGAGACGGCCGCGTACGGTCGGTCGAAGTTCACCGGGAACTCGAACCCCAGCAGCAGCGCCACGCCGATCGCGATGTCGGTGTAGCCGCTGAAATCGGTGTAGATCACGATCGCGTAGCCGTAGATCGCGACCAGCGTCTCGAGCGCCGAGTGGGCGCCCGGCGCGCCGAACACGGGATCGACGATCTGGGCGGCCAGGAAGCTCGACACGACGACCTTCTTGAACAACCCGCCGAGGATCAGGAACGCCGCGCGTGAGACGTCGATCCTTTCCGGATCGCGACGCCGCCGGATCTGTGGCAACAGCTCCTCGCCGCGCACGATCGGACCAGCGACGAGGTGCGGGAAGA
>DASUQY010000232.1:0-4972 GCA_036280315.1 Actinomycetota bacterium | reverse complement strand
GCGGGATCGAAGGCGAACCCGAACGAGTTGCGGATCCCGAACGCCCAGATCCGGTTGTTGAACGGGTTCGACCGCGGAACGCCGCCGGCCGGCGTCATCCGGAGGATCTTGCCGAGCTCGTTGTCGAGGTTCTGTGAGTTCGCCGCAGCGTGCCCCTCACCGACGATCGCGTAGAGCATGCCGTCCCGGCCGAACAAGATGCGCCCGCCGTTGTGGTACGGGCTCGAGCTCGCCGGACTGGAGAAGATCGTCCGGAGGTTCGCGCCACTTCCGTTGCGATCCTGGTAGCGGAGGATCTGATTCCGCAGGCTACCGCTCACCGACCGCGTCGCGTACACGTACACGAACGGACGGCCGGGGTACCGAGGATGCAACGCGATGCCGAGCATCCCGCGCTCGCCTTCGCCGTTCACACCACCCACCGTCTCGAACAGCCGGTCATCGCCCGTCGCGAGGTCGATCACGCGGATCTCGCCCGAGTCCTTCTCGACGTACCAGAGCTGCCGGTCGGGTCCGAACGTGAAGGCGACCGGCTGCTGCAGGCCACCGGCGATCTCTCTGGCTCCGACGTCGGCTCGTGCGGGCGCCACAGCCAGCGCCGCCATGACGACGAAACATCCCGCGAACGTCAGCGTTCTGCGCATACTCGCTCCCGTGGTATTCGACGGCTCATGACGAACCCGATCTTCGGACGTGTTGTCCGTCGGATCGAGGACCCGAGGTTCCTCACGGGTCGCGGTCGATACGTCGAAACGGTTCGTCCAAAGGGTGCGCTGCGGGCCGTGTTCGTGCGGTCCATCATCGCCCATGGACGGCTCGAAGACGTGGACGTCGATGCAGCATCGTCGATGCCGGGTGTGGTCGCGGTCTTGACGGCGGCCGATCTTTCGCTACCAGCCCGCCCGCCGGCCGACGATGTCGACGGTCCGTTCGACCGTCCGGTACCCGCGTCGGGAACGGTCAGGTACGTCGGGGAGCCGGTCGCGCTCGTGCTCGCTGAAACGCTCGGGCAGGCATCGGATGCGGCCGCGAACGTCGTGGCCCACGTCGAACCGCTCGATGTCGTCGTCGGCGTCGACGCGGCGCTCGCCGAGGGCGCTTCGCTGCTATTCGCGGAGGCGGGGACGAACGTCGCGTACGAATTCGAGTCGGTGTGGGAGGAGAACGTCCTCGACGGCTCGGAAGTCGTCGTGCGCGTGCGCGTCGAACATCAGCGGCTCGCGCCGTCGCCGATGGAGACGAACGGCATCGTCGTCGAGCCGGACGACGAGGGGCTGAAGGTGTGGGTGCCGTCCCAAGTCCCGTTCGACGTTCGCAGCGAGATCGCCGAGGTGCTCGGGCTCGAGCAGAAGGCCGTTCACGTCGTGGCGCCGGACGTCGGCGGCGGGTTCGGGAACAAGGCGTATGTCTATCCGGAGCACCTCATGTGCGCGGCGGCGGCGATGCGCCTCGGGCGAGCGGTCGCGTGGCAGGAGACGCGATCGGAAAGCTTCGTCGGGCTCAACCACGGGCGAGCGCAGATCCACGACGTCGAGCTCGGAGCGCGTCGCGACGGGACGATCGTGGGGCTTCGCGTCGACATCGTGACGGACATGGGGGCCTATCCGATCGGCGCGTACCTGCCGGTCACGACGAGCTCGATGCTGCCCGGCCCGTACAGGATCCCCAGGGTCGCCTACCGGGGCCGCGCCGTCGTGACGAACGCCGTACCCGTGTGGGCCTACCGAGGCGCGGGTCGACCCGAGGCCGCGGCGTCGCTCGAGCGCGCCATCGACGTGCTGGCGGACGAGCTCGGCGTCGATCCGATCGAGCTCCGACGCCGCAACGCGATCCGACGCGACCAGTTCCCCTTCACGTCGCCGACGGGAGAGGTCTACGACACCGGCGACTACGATCGCGCGCTCGACGAGGTGACTCGGCTCGCCGGCTACACGTCGCTCCGACTGGAGCAACAGGATCGTCGGCGACGCGGCGATGCTCGGCAGATGGGGATCGGCGTTTCGTTGTACGTCGAGGTCACCGGCTTCTCGCGGAAGGAGTTCTCGTCCGTCGAGATCGCGGTCGACGGATCCGCCACGATCCGATCGGGCACATCGCCACACGGACAGGGACACGAGACGGCGTTCGCGCAGATCGCCTCCGGCGTGCTCGGGATCCCGATCGAGCACGTTCGCGTGATCCATTCCGACACCGCAGAGGTCGAGCGCGGGGAGGGGACGTACGGCTCACGCTCGTTGCAGATCGGCGGGACGTCCGTGTTCCGTTCGGCGGAGCAGGTGCTCGAACGCGCGCGCCGCGTTGCCGCGCACATGATGGAGGTCGCGCCTGAGGACGTCGTCGTCACCACCGATGGTCGACTCGGCGTCGCCGGGGCTCCCGACGCTTCCGTCTCCTGGGCCGATGTCGCGTCGGCGACGGTGGACGGAGACCGGTTGCCCGACCACCTGCGAGGGAAGCTGTCCTCGAGCGGTCGGCCGTACCAACGGGGCCACACGTACCCCTTCGGTGCACATCTCGCCGTCGTCGACGTGGACGTCGAGACGGGCGCCGTTCTCTTGCTCCGGCTCATCGCCGTCGACGACTGCGGCCGCATCCTCAACCCGCTCCTTGTCGAAGGACAGGTGCACGGTGGGCTCGCGCAGGGGATCGCCCAGGCGCTGTTCGAGCAGGTCGTGTACGACGAGCTGGGCACGCCTCTCACGTCGAACCTCTCGACGTACCAGATGCCCGCGGCGTCGGAGCTCCCATCGTTCGAACGCGGCGTGCTCGAGACGCCCACACCATTGAACCCGCTCGGCGCGAAGGGCATCGGGGAATCCGCCACGGTCGGCTCGACGCCGGCGGTGGTCAACGCCGTGGTCGACGCGCTGTCACCGTTCGGCGTTCGACACCTCGATCCGCCTCTCACGCCCGAACGCGTGTGGCGCGCGATCCACGACGGGCGCGACCGAAACGCGTAGCTGCCGCCGTATCATCGCGGCGTGATGGGCCGGGTCGCCGCCGCCGTGCTGAGTATCGGGCTCGCCGCGATCGCGTGCGCGTCCGACTCCGACGTAGGAGCGCCGACACCCTCGCCACGACCGCCCGAGGGCACGTCCTCGCCGACGTCCGAACCGACCGACGGCGCGAAGCCTGCCATCGTCGTGAAGCAACCCGCCTCCGGCGACGAGGTCGCGAGCCCGGTGACGATCTCCGGTACCGCAGACGTCTTCGAGGCCACCGTCCACGTGCGCATCCTCGACAGTGGCGGTCTCGAGGTCGCCGCGAGGTTCACCACCGCGACCTGCGGCTCCGGCTGTCGAGGCGAGTTCTCCACCGAGCTGTCCTTCTTCGTGGAGAAGACTCAAGATGGAACGATCGAGGTATTCGAGTCCAGCGCGGAGGACGGCTCCCCGATCAACGTCGTGACCGTGCCGGTCGTGCTCGTCGCCGGCTGATGAACCCTCTCCCCACAGTTCCAGCACCTTCTTCGCACTGCTAGTCTCTGCGGCCGCATGCCGGATACCCCCCTCTGGGAGCAGAGGTATCGCGCACCGACGCGGACGTTTCCCAATTGGTCGCGCCACGCGCCCGATCGACTCGTCTACACGTCCGACGAGGAGGGGTCGTTTCAGGCCTACGCGTGGGATCGAACGACCGAGACGCATCGCCGTGTCTCGAACGAACCCGTAGGCGTCATCTCCGCGACCGTCTCAGCAGATGGGCGGGAGGCGATCTGGTTCTCCGACCCGACCGGCGACGAGTCGGGTCGGTGGCTTGCCGAGCCGTTCGAGGGCGGCACGCCTCGCGAGCTGCTCCCCGGCGCGCCGGTCGGCTGGCCCGATGGCCTGAGCGTCGGTTTGCACCTCGTGGTCGGTGTCATCGCGGACCGCACCGGGTTCGCGCTGTACGTATCCGAGGATGGCGGCCCTGCGAAGGAGATCCACCGCGACGCCGACTCGATCTCCGTGGCGGCGACGGACTTCCACACCGAAGGGTTCGGACTCGCGGGGCTGTCCGCGGACGAGGGATTGGCGTGCGTCGCTGTGGCGCAAGACGGCGACAACATCCACACGGCGTTGCGCGTCATCGACCCTCGAACCGGTGCGGTCGTGGGTGAGCTCGCGGACGGAGCCGGCCACGCGCTCACCGAGTACGCCTGGTCGCCGGTCGAGGGCGATTCGCGGCTCCTGATCGGGCACGAGCTCAACGATCTGATGCGTCCCGCACTGTGGAACCCCACTACCGGCGAGCGAACCAACGTCGAGATCGATCTTCCCGGCGAAGTCGTACCGATCGACTGGTGGCCCGACGCGAGCGCGATCCTCGTCGCGCATGTCTACCGAGGCCGCGACCGGCTGTACAGGCTCGAGCTGGCCAACGGAACGCTCACGGAGATCCTTCATCCAGGGGGTGAGATCCACGGCGCGCGTGTTCGACCAGACGGGACGGTGTGGCTCCGCGTCTCCAGCGGTGATCGGGCGTCGCGGCTGCTCGACGACCGCGGCGAGGAGGTTCTCCCCGCACCGCCGGGCGGCGTTCGCGTCGGCGCGCCGTACAGGGAATGGGTGTTCAAGAACCCCGCCGGCGATTCCATCCACGGGTGGGTCGTCACGCCCGACAGACCCGGCCCATTCCCGACCTACCTCAAGGTGCACGGCGGTCCGAGCTGGCTGTACCTGGACACGTGGTGGCCAGACGTGCAGTCGTTGATCGACGAGGGGTTCGCGGTCGCGATGGTTAACTACCGCGGCTCGACCGGATACGGCCGCACGTTCCGAGACCACATCATCGCGAACATCGGCTTTCCCGAGGTCGAGGACGTCACGTCCGGGCTCGACGATCTGATCGCGCGCGGCGTCGCCGATCCCGAGCGCGTCGTGATCGGCGGATGGTCGTGGGGCGGATACATCACACTGCTCGCGCTCGGAACGCATCCTGACCGATTCGTCGCCGGTGTCGCCGGCGTCCCAGTCGGTGACTACATGGCCTC
>DASUQY010000231.1:0-3226 GCA_036280315.1 Actinomycetota bacterium | reverse complement strand
GGATCGCGTCGCAGGCCGCGTCGGTTTCGGCCCGGGGAAAGGTGCAGACGCTGTATACGAGGCGGCCGCCCCCGCGAACCGCGTCGGCGACACCCGCCACGATGGCCACCTGCAGTCGTGCGAGCCCCGAGAGCTCGCCCTTCTCAGGGCGCCACAGGAGCTCGGGCCGGCGTCTCGCGGAGCCAAGTCCGGAACAGGGCGCGTCGACGAGCACGGCGTCGAACGCGGCCGCGAGGGCCGGCCGTCGCGCGTCCTGGACGAGAACGCGCCCGTCCACGCGGAGGCGTTGGAGCGTCGATGCGACGAGACGCGCACGCGACGGGTTGGCGTCCGCGGCGACCAGATCACCACCTGGTTGCACGAGGCACGCGGCGTGCGCGGCCTTGCCGCCCGGGCCGGCACACGCGTCGAGGACGCGTTCCCCCGGTTTCGGGTCGAGCGCGCGAACGACGAACGTCGACGCCTGATCCTGGACGGCGAACGATCCGTCTTCGAATCCGGGGAGCGACGACGGCGCGCCCGAGGAGATCACAAGGGAATCAGGATGAACGGTCCCGCGCTCGACGCCGATGCCGGAGTTCCGGAGGATGCGTTCGAGCTCGTCGGTCGTGGTTCGGCACGTGTTCGTCCTGATCGTCGTCCGCGCCGACGTGGCGAGCGCCGTCGCGGCCGCTTCGGTCTCGTCGCCCAGCTGCCACCGGAGCTCTCGAACGGCCCACGAGGCGAGGCCGGTTCGGATCGCGATCGCGGCGTCGTCGCCGCCGTTCGGCCAGCGCACGCCATCGCCCGACAGGCGTCGGAGGACGGCGTTGACGAACCCTCGATGACGCGCCTCCGCGAGCTCCACCGTCGAGGACACGGCGGCGTGTGAGGGGATGCGCGTGAACAGCAGTTGATACGCGCCGAGCCGCACCAGCGAGCGCGCGGCCTTCGGCGCGGTCTCGATGGGACGATCGAGGAGCGGGCCCAGCGCGTGGTCGAGTGAGATCTTTCGCCGGATCGTCCCGTACGCGAGCTCCGAGGCGAGCGTCGCGTCTCGTCGGTCGAGCTCGGCTCGCTCGATCGTCCGGGCGAGCGCGAGATTCGAGTACGCGCCCTCCTCGATCACGCGTGTGATGACGTCGAGCGCGACGGATCGCGCGGTCGGCGAGTGCGGTGTGGCGGCGCGCGCCGCGGCCACCGGCGACTTCCCGCGTGAGGCGTTTGATCCGCGCGTCGGGCGTCGCGCGCCGCGACCTCCGCGTGCGGTCATCCGAGCCGCTCGCCCACCCGGGGACGGAACCCGTTGACGAAGTCGGAACCGTCGATGCGCTTCCGGCCCTCCGGCGCGACGTCGAGCAGACGGAACCCACCTGTTCCCGTTGCGACGACCGGACCCTCCGGCGTCACCGCGACGATCGCCCCCGGCTCGCCGGTCCCGCGAACGGCGTCTCCCCGGTACACCTTGAGCGTCCTGTCGCGGAATGTCGTCGTCGCGGCGGGCTCCGGCGACAGCGCGCGGCATCGATCCCCTAGGTCGGTCGCCGCGTCCGTCCAGACGAGGACGCGATCGTCGGCTCGGAGCTTCGGCGCGTAGGTCGCCTTCGAGTCGTCCTGCGGCGTCGGCGTCATCGAGTTCATCACGAGGGCGTCGATCGTTTCGACCAGAACGCCCGCGCCGGCCACGGCGAGGCGAGCGCCAAGCGATCCGGCGTCGTCCGAGGGCACGATGCGCTCCTCGCGCTGGAGAAGGATCGGTCCCGTGTCGAGCCCCTCGTCCATAACCATCGTCGTCACACCAGTTCGTTCCAGACCGAGCAGCAGGGCGTGTTGCACCGGGCTCGCTCCACGGAGCTCGGGCAGCAACGAGAAGTGCAGGTTCACCGGAGCGATCGCGGGGACGTTCAGGACGGCGGCGGGCAGGATCTCGCCGTAGGCGACGACGACCAGGACATCGGGCGTGGCCGAGATCAAGCGTTCGAATCCGGTTCCCGACCTCGCGGTCTCGACCTCGGCCAGGGGAAGGTCGAGTTCGTGTGCCGCCGTCGCGACCGCGGTCGGTCTCGGCCGCGAGCCGCGCCCGGCCGGTTTCGCCGCGGCGGTGACGACGAGCGCGATCTCATGACGGGACGCGGCCAGTGCCTTCAGTGACGGAACCGACCAGGCGTCGTTGCCGAGGAACGCGACGCGCGCGGATGCCTGCACGGCGGTGCGCTACTCGAGCGCGCGCTCCCGATGGCCGACGGTGCGGCTCGTTCCGCCGCCGCTCGCGCGTTCGAGCTCCAGCTCGCGCAGCTGCCGCATCACGTCCCGCCGGCCCCCGTCGTCCAGGCGGTCGATGTACAGGCCCCCGAGCAGGTGGTCCGTCTCGTGCTGGAAGATCCGTGCGAGCAAACCATCGGCGCGTATCTCTCGTTCGTTGCCGTCGAGGTCGCGTCCCCGGAGCCGGACCCGCAGCGCTCGCGCCGTGGGGTGATACGGCCCCGGGATCGACAGACACCCTTCGTCCTCGAGCTGCTCACCCTCGAGCTCGGAAAGCACGGGGTTCGCGACGAATCCCTTGTGCTCCTCGTGGTCGTCGAAGACGAAGCACGCGATCTGTAGCCCGACCTGGTTCGCGGCAAGGCCGACGCCGGGTGCGTCGTACATCGTCTCGAACAGGTCGTCCGCAAGTCGGCGGAGCGCGTCGTCGAAGTCGGTCACCTCACGCGCGGGCTGGCGCAGGACGGGGTCGCCCAGCGTACGGATCGGAATGACGGTCACGACGACGCTCCTTCTCGACGAGGCCGCCGCCTACAGGTGCGGCTCGGCCTCGACCCTCGAGACGATCCCGCGTTCCGCAAGCAGACGGACACCGTCGCCGAACGCCGGCAGATCGTTCGGATCGAGCGCGACCAAGCATAACGTGTGCTCTCCGTCGCTCGAGACGAGCATCGTTCGGTGCGGCAGAGCGCCGAGCTCCGCCTCGAGCTCCACGCCGCCGACGACGCGAAAGACCGGGGCGCCGACCCGGAAGCCGGCCTCCTCGAGGCGCGTGCGCTCCGTCCTCGCGAACCGGTCGGGTTTGCCGACGACGAGCGCCTGGACCGCGGGGTCGTTCGGTGTGGTCGTCTGCACGATCACTCGACCGTTGGGCGCGGCCCATGCCGCGACCTCCCCCCACGTCGAGAGTGCACGCTCCCGCGCCGCGATGCCCGGACGGCGGAGCGATGCGTCCGCGTCCAGGATGCCGACGAGGTCGAGACCG